>NZ_BOLT01000023.1:0-45857 GCF_016861805.1 Lacticaseibacillus sp. 53-4 | reverse complement strand
AAAAAAGAGTACCTAGACCAATTAAGGTCTAGATACTCTCATAAATTATGTTCAACTTCACTTGACGAAGAGCCCTTATTTCAGACTTTTTTCAATCTTGGCAATGCCCTGAGCGGCATCTGCCACGTTGACAGTAAACCCAAACTTGCGGAAAATGTGATCCAGCTTTTCAAAGTTTTCCTTGTCAAAGCTCGAAATGTTGCCATCGATGGTGTCGACGTCCGCCTTGTTTGCGAGATTGAGAAACGCCTTCAGCGCGAGCTGCGCCAGCCCCATGTTTTGGAAGTCATAGAACGCCAACCGGCTTTCTGAGCCCAAGGTCTCAAGGACGGTGATGTGCATGGTCTTCTGCCAAGCGTTCAGATCAAAAAGCAGCTGGGCTTGATAATCAGCCTTGGAGTGACCATACTTATCGACATTTTCGAAGGGCGTGTAGACACTGATTGTGAAGCTGCTCTTACGTGAGTTGGCTTGGTAATCCGTATAGACAATATACTGCGAGGCCTTTTCTCCGGCGACCTGCGGCTGGTTCATGCTTGACAGGATGGTCAGGGCCTCATCCTTTTCAATCGCGGCAAGGCGCTTGGCGTATATATCATCGTAATCAGCTTGGGTGCTCATTATGAAACCTCCAGTTTATTTTTTCAGTTTCATTATACCATTACCTTGCGCTGACCATGACATTTCTTTTGTTGAGTGAAATGAAAAGCCGTCTTTACATCATGTAAACTAATCGGTGAAATAATTTTCATTGACGCGCTCAAAGTACGCTTCCGCGCTGCCGCCCTGGGCCAACCCGGCCGGCAGGGCCGCCGTGAAGCGGTACTCAAACCCCAAATGAGCCAGCAGGGCAATGGAGCGCCGGTTGTCCGGATAAACCCCGGCCCACACCGCGGTGATGTCTCGCGCAAACAACTCGTCCAGCACCAACGTCAAGGCTTCTTTCATCAGTCCTTGCCCCCAGTCGCGCTGGTTCAACGCGTACCCCAGCTCGCGCGTGGTCCAGGCCGGATCATCCGGATCTTGGGTGCGGGGGTAAACGCCCACCTCACCGATCAACTGGCCATCTCGGGTCACGGCAAATTCGGTGTCGCGGGTACTGGCCAGATGCTGCTCGGCGGCATGCAAGTCCGCCAGCTCGCTCATCCCCGCCGGCACCGCCACGGCCGGGTCCTGCGTCAGTGCCAAGTAGGCCGCGGCATCGCTGGGTTGCATCGGCCGGATCGAAACGCGTTTCCCCTTCAACTCCATCTGCTCGCCTCCCTTGACTTTTTTGCTCATTCCGGTATGCTATTAAGGTTCATATATAGAAAGAGGTGCTTGAGCATGCGTGATCACATTCTTCTTGCTTGCGCCGAAACTGGCGAACGGATCTATTTGACTTCCAAGAACAAGCGCAACACACCGGATCGTTTGACTTTGAAGAAGTATTCTCCAAAGCTGCGCCGCCGTGTTGAGTTTACTGAAGTTAAAAAGTAATTCGGCTCGTCGCTTAGGCCTAGCGACTACCACCGTCTCCTCGGAGGCGGTTTTTTTATGCCTGTAAAAACGCTGGCCAATCCGCCGGCGCTGCCAGATGGTAGCTGTGAGTCAACCCAGTGAATGGGTCAGTGAAGGTCAACCCACTGGCCTGCAGCAACTGGTGCCCATAAGCTGAGGTGGTCTCCCCGTACAAGGGATCACCAACCAAGGGGTGCCCAATCGCGGCGAAATGCGCCCGGATCTGATGCGTCCGCCCGGTTTGCAGCACAATGTTCACCAGACTCAGGCCATCATGGGTGGCCGCGACTGCGTAGTCCGTGATCGCCACTTGGCCGCCTTCAGCCACTTCACGGTGAATGCCGTCGGCCGCTTTGGCCAGCGGCAGCGTGATTGTCCCCACCGCCGGGTCAATCGTGCCACTCACGACTGCCTGGTACTGTTTCGTCAAGCCGCTATCACCGGCCTGATCCAGCTTGCCCTGGGCAAAAATATGCTTGGCGATGAGCACCAAACCGCTGGTGTCGCGGTCCAATCGCGTCATAATCGCGGGCTGCGGGCCATCGATGCCAGCGGCCGCCAGGTACCCGGCCGCCCGATTGAGCAGGCTGTCATCGGGGCTGCTGGGTCCCGGCACGCTTGCCAGGCCCACCGGCTTGTTGACAATTAGCCAGTCATCCAGCTCCTGAACGATGGTGAGCGCGCCGTCGCTGATGGTGACGGCCGCTGACGGCGGCAGCTCGAAACGCACCTTATCCCCGTGAATCACTGGCTGATTCTCGGTGGGCTCGCCGTTTAAAAACACGGCGTTTGCGGCAAAAAGCTTGGTGAGCAGCCGATGGCTCACGCCCTGACGCATGAGCACTCGCTTAACCGTGGTCGCGCGCTCGGCTGAGTACTGAAACGAAAAATTCATATGATTGTCCTCCGCCTCGAATTATAGCGAACTTTGCTGGGCTTGAACACGGGTCCCTTCCTGGGAGCGCTTGCTATCTTTGCTTTGAGAGGACTAAGCTGGAGGTAGACACTTTTTAGGAGGAGACACGATGATTGAAACTGATCTTGCTTATGGCACTGACCCCGCACAAAAGGCTGATATCTACGTTCCCGACCAGCCCAACGGCGCCGCCATAGTGTTCATCCACGGCGGCGGCTGGTTCCGCGGTGATAAAACGCGCGACCAGGAAATTGGCCAACTCTTTGCCAACGCCGGCTACACGGCGGCACTGATCAATTATCGCTTGGCTCCGGCCCACCTGTTCCCGGCTGCGCAAGACGACCTGCACGCCTTTCTCGCCTGGTTTGCCGCCAGCGGCTTTGAGTTCGACCGGGCCAAGGTCGGGCTGTTGGGCGCCAGCGTGGGCGGCACGATGGCCATCAGCGAAAGCATTCTGGGCGGCCAGCCTGTCGTCACCTGGTCGGCGGTGGTCGACTTTGCCAACTGGGTCCAGCAGCATCAAACGGTGAAGGCCTCAGCCGACGCCAAACAAGAGCTTGGCCTCACCGAACCGCACGCGGTGCACGAAAGCTTCTATAAATTCTTCGTGCAAAACTACCTGGGTGATCTGACTCCGGCGCGGCTCACCGCAGTCAACCCGCTGAATCACCTAAGTGAAAAACTTGGGCCTACCCTGATGTACAACTCCACTGATGAACTGGTCCCCTTACCTGGCGTCTTTCGTTTTCTTGAACAGGCGGCCGCTTTCAAGCGCGATATCGCGGTCCACGTGGTGCCCGGCTCCGGCCACGCGCGCGACTACACCCAGTTCGCCCTTCCCGGGACGATGGCCTTCTTCAGCTATCACCTGGGCCTAGACAACTCACTCTGAAGACGCAAAAAAGCTCCCAGGACCGCGGCGCATTGTGCGCCGCTGGCCCTGGGAGCTTTTTCGTTTAGCGCACCAGAATCAGTGGTGCGCTGGCGCCTGTGACCCACTGCAGCTGGCCATGGCTCAGCACCAGCAGCAGTGAATCAGCTTCAACGTCGGTCGGGGTGAATAGATAGCCCGCGCCGCTTGGGACGGCGTGGTAAGTGGTCGTGATGCTCGACTGGCCGCTTTGGGCAACGATCATGGTACTGCCTGACAGCGTCAAAGTGACCGCGGCATTGTGCCAAGTCCCGTAATATGCCGCAAGCCCGGTTGCTTGCTGGCTAGGCGATTGGGCGGCCGGTTTAGCCGCGGCGCTAGAAGCGTTAGCTGCCGCCGCAGTCGGCTTAGTCTCTGACGCGGTTTGGGGTGCCGGCTTGACCGAAGCGGCCTGCTGGCGCGTCGGTGCAGCCGGTGCTTTAGCCTGTTTGCTGGCGTTAACGCTGATCTTTGCCCGGGACTTCGTGACGGCCGGCGTCTGAACACTTGGCGTCGTGCTTGCTTCATCGGTTTGGCTGTACGCCATTCCTGCCCCGCCGCCGATCAAACCCAACGTCAGTGCACTGATCAAAAGCCATTTCTTCATCACGATCACTCCCCACTCATTTCTATATTTATAGTATAACCACTTTTGCAATGTGTTTGTAACATATTCGTCATAAAAATAGTTAAGCTTTGATTAAGCGGCGTTTCCGGCCCGTTGATATGTTACAAAGAAATGAGGGGCTGCTGGTTGCACATGCAAACGCTTGTTCGTATAATGAGCATAAATCCACTTGAAGGGAGCATCCTCGTATGACCTACGCCGACCAAATCGGCCAAGCCGCCTTCACGCGGCTGGTCGCCGACTTTTTTGCTCATCATTACCACGACCGCGGTATGAAAAAATGGCAGGGCTATTACTTGTCCGACCACACGGCGGCCCTCAAAAAGCAGGCGCAAGCCGAAGCCGCCTTGCAAGATCAGGTGGCACTGCCGCTGCAAAGCGAAACGCAAGTCCGCAGCGTACTGGCGGCCGCTTTTGCCAGCGGTCAAAGTGTCGTGGTTCAGCTGAAACACCTCACCCCGGAAGGCCGCCTGGCGGCTCCGCTTGGGGGCAAGGTCGCCGGCTATACCGACTGGGACGAAGTCGGCATTGGCAGCATTCAGGTCAGCATTGCCGATATCCGGCACGCTGATCTGATCCCCTTTCCGCAGCGTTGAGCCTGTGCTAACATCAGTGTAAATTCGCTTCGGCGCACAAAGGAGAAAAGCGATGTCTGTAATTGCACTGTTGCTGGACGCGGCGGCGTTTGGCACCTACTGGCTGCAAACTCAAGCCGCCAGTTTATACGTTTTTGGAGTAATTGCCCAAGGGGTGATCACCTTGGCTTTGCTGATCATGACTTTCACGTACAAAGGCAAAAGATTTGGCTGGTTCAACTTCCAAACCTGGGCCCATAACTTCACCATTCGCTACGCGGCCATCGTGCTGTCGCTGATTGTCAACGCGGTCGTGCTGTTCTTGTACGTGCTGAACGTGACCGGCACCAACTCGCTGATTTTTCGCTGATCGGCGAGCCCCGGCGCAGTCGTGGTACATTAAACAAGAGGTGAGAATTTGACAACATCAATTAAAATCGGCCACAGCGACGTGGTCTCCGGACCGCTCGGCCTGGGCACAAATAAAATTGGCGGCCACAACCTGTTTCCAGGGCTGGACGATCAAACCGGCGTTCAAACTGTCAAGGCTGCACTCGATCACGGCATCAGTATGCTGGACACGGCTTTCATGTATGGGCTGGGCAACTCTGAATACCTGATCGGCCAGGCCATTGCCGACTATGACCGCCATCAGATTGTGATCGCGACCAAGGCCGCGCAAGATCCGGACCAGGAGCTGCGGCCAAACAACCGCCCCGCCTTTTTGACGCAGCAGGTCGATAATGCCCTGCAGCGCCTCGGGACGGATTACATTGACATCTTTTATATCCACTTTCCTGACCAGGACACGCCCAAGTACGAAGCGGTCGGCGCCCTTGAAAAACTCAAGGAGGCCGGCAAAATTCGGGCCATTGGCGTCTCAAACTTCAGCCTGGACCAGCTCAAAGAGGCTAACCAGGACGGCTACGTAGACATCGTGGAAGACGCCTACAACCTGATCGACCGGCAGGCGGCGCAGACCCTGATGCCATACCTGCAGCAGCAAAAAATCAGCTTCGTGCCCTACTTCCCGCTGGCCTCTGGCCTGTTGACCGGCAAATATCAGGCGAATCAGACCTTTGAGCCTGGCAGCTGGCAGGCCAAACGGGCCAATTTCCAAGGCGAACGCTTTGCCGCGATCACAACCGCTTTGGTCGAAACAATCAAGCCAATTGCCGCAGCGCATCAGGCCACGCCTGCGCAAGTCGTGCTGGCCTGGTACATTCAAGATCCCGCCATCGCAGTGGTCATCCCCGGCGCGCGCACCCCGGAGCAGGCGGCCCAAAACGCTGCGGCCTTAAACGTCACGCTCAGTGTCGACGAGGTCAAACAGATTTCTGCGGCCTTCAAGCACCTGCCTGCGTAACTCCACCCTCAATTTAGCAAAGCCGGTACGACGCCGCAGAGCTTTGGCGCCATACCGGCTTTGCTTGTTTACCCCACAATAAAAATCGCCAAGGTCAGCCGCAAGATCACACTCACCGCTGAAACTGCGACGCCCCACCAGGCTAATCGCGGCTACGCACGAAACACCCCCCAACAGCTGAACCCAAGCCCCAAGGCGTAACACGTCCAGCCAATGATTGGCACACCCAACAGCAACACCCCAAAAATGGCCAATATCAGGCCGAGACTGCCGATTCGGACGGTCATTTGAATTGCCCCCTTCTAGGAGTAGATTCTGTCAATCAATGAGAAATCCCTTCGAGAGCCTTGTTTCATTCGGATTTTACAGTATGATTATTAAGTATGTTTTCAGAAAGAAGGGGCATTGTGGTTACTCATCGGTTCAGATTTGGCATGGAAATCCTGGTCGCCGCGCTGATCGTCTTGGCGGCGGTGTTGGCCCTGCGGCCGGCGCAGCCAACGGCGACGCATTACACGCTTGACGGTGGCCAAATCGTCTATGATGGGCAGATGCTCAAAGGCAAATTCAGTGGCCGCGGCACGCTGAAGCAGCGAAACGGCGACCGGTATGTCGGCGAATTTCAGGCCGGTCGGTTCAATGGCGCCGGCACCTTTTCGTCACATGCGGGCTGGCAGTATCAGGGCCACTTTAAAAACGGCGCCGTAACCGGCCAAGGCACACTGACCAACAAGCAAGGCAAAAAAATGCGGGGGTACTTCAAAAATGGCCAATACCATGCAGCATCAACACATTAAGTGGTTCGGGCTGATCCGGATACTGGGCCTGTTGATGATCCTCGGTTATCACTTTTTCAAGGTGGCCTATCCTGGCGGCTTCATCGGGGTCGACCTATTTTTTGTCTTTTCGGGCTTTCTGATCACCAGTTTGATGATCGATGAGTTCTCGAAGACGCAGCGCTTTGACTTGCTGGGCTTTTTGCGGCGGCGGTTCTATCGCATCGTTCCCGCCGTCATCATGATGATCCTGATTGTCGTGCCATTCACCCTGTTGGTTTCGCCTGACGTCATCACCGGACTGGGCAGGCAGGTCGAAGCCGCGCTTGGGTTCGTCACGAATTGGTACGAACTGGCGACCGGCGGCTCATACGAGACCAATTTCATCCCGCACCTGTTTGTGCACACCTGGTTTCTCGGGGTCGAGATGCAGTTCTACCTGGTGTGGGGGCTCGTGGTCTGGGGGGTCAGCCAACTGCTGAAAAATCCTGAGGTGCCCATGCACGAGCGGCGGGCGCGGTTTCGGGGCATCCTGTTCGGCCTGGCGCTGCTGCTTTCAGCCGGCTCTTTGGCGCTGATGTGGCGGCAGAGCCAAGGCCTGAAGGACTTCACACCGGTTTACTTTTCAAGTCTCACGCATGCCTTTCCGCTGTTCTTCGGCGCCTTGCTGGCCACTTTGACCGGCGTGGCGGTCGTGCCAAAGTGGTTCCGCCGCGCGGCCAGCCGCACCCAGGCCTGGCTGCCGATCCTGGTCCTGATTCTAGCGGCGGGGACAACGGTCTGGCTGGGCACCTGGGTCCGCTTCGATGCGGCGTTCACCTATCCCGCAGGGCTGGTGGCTGCAACTGGGCTGGCAATGGTCATGATCATTGCGGCCCGCCTGCTTCACGAAGCCACACCGAATACTGAGGAGCCCAAATTCGCTGTCGCCTTAGCCGGGCTCTCTTACGGCATCTACCTGTATCACTGGCCATTTTTTGTCATCTTCAGCCGGCTGCTTGATCCGGCCCTGGCCATCGCCGCCACGCTGGTATTAAGCGTCGCCTTTGCCGCCTTGTCCGTTTACCTCGTGGAACCGCTGATCGCCGGCAAGCTGAAAATCAGCCATCCCAAACTACTGGGGACTGGTGTGGCGCTGATCGCAGCCGTCCTGGCCGCCGTCTCGGTGCGCCAGGTCCAGGCGGCGCCCGCGCTCTCACAACTTGAAACCACGCTTTGGACAGAAGGCGTTCAGCAGGATCTGGCACAATATGACCGCATTGCGCCGGAAATCGTGGCGGCTCATTCGCCAAAGCAAACTGCGGCAGCTAATCGCATCGCCCAGGCGAAACAGGCGGCCGCCCAAGCCGCCAAAACTGACCCGCATGGCTACCAAGCGCAAAACCGCCAAAGCACGGCGGCCGAGCACAACATCCCCGCCGGCGTGTCGGTCATTGGCGATTCCGTCACGCTCGGCACCGCCAGTTACCTTACCGCCCATGTGGCCAACGCGGTCGTAGACGCGGAGGGCGACCGCACCATGAATCAGGCAGTGACGCTCGTTAAGCAGCAGCAAGCCGCTGGCACGTTGCGCGAATTCGTGGTGGTGGCGTGCGGCACGAACTCCCTTGACGATTACGCCGCCGTCTTGCAGCAGCTGCTGGACACCATCGCCCCCGGGCACAAGCTGGTGCTCGTCACGCCGTTTAACGGCAAGGCGCAGCCAGACTGGAACTCAAGCAAGCTGACAGGCTTAGAGCACGCGCTGCCGGCGACGCATCACTGGGTCACCCTGGCTGACTGGGCGGCTGCCGCGGCAGCGCACCCCGAAGTCTTCAAGGGGACTGACGGCGTGCACTTCGGCGGCCATCAAGACGGCAATGTGCTGTTCGCCCAAACCATCAACGATGCGTTGGTCGCAGCGGCCAAAAAACCAGCCAAAAAATGATCGCACCAAAAGAGAGCAAGCCAAAATTGGCTAGTCCTGTTCCATAACACAACGCCCCTGCACCGCGATTTATTTTTCAAAATCGCGGTGCAGGGGCGCTTGTGCGCTTGGGCTAAAACCGCTTGATGGCTCAGCCGCTATTTTGATGGCTTCAGGTAATGAAGCATCCCGTATCCCACCCCGTCTTCGAGGTTGCTTTTGGTGATGTACTTGGCGACTTGCTTGATCGCCGGCGCGGCGTTTGCCATCACGATTGGCGTGCCCACCATGGTGAGCATGGGCAGGTCGTTTTGCCCGTCGCCAAAGGCCGCAGTGTCTCGCGCTTCTATATGTTCCTGGTCCAAGACATGCTGGATCCCGCGTGACTTTTCCGCCTCGGCGGAGGTGATCTCAAGCCACGCCGCATTCGAGGAGCGCGCGTTCACCCCATGAAACTCATGAGCGGCGAAAAAGTCGTGGATCTGCGCCATCACCCCAGCGTCGAAGTCGATCAGCATGATTTTCATGATTTGGCGCGGGCGTTCAAACACTTCTTGGTAAGGCTGAAAAGTCGGCATCAGCCGCGAAACCGCAATTTCGCCGCGCAGGTTATCATCCATCCGTTCAGCGTACCAGTCTGCGCCGTCGTAGTAGCTGACCGAGGTGCTGGGAAAGCGCGCAATGATCTCACCAATGATTTGTTTGGCAGACTCAGTCGGCATCGGCAGCGCTGACAACACCATGCGCCCAGTTTTGTGCGGCACGAAAATCATGCCGCCATTGTAGGCAATTTGCGGCCCCTGCAGGTCCAGTGCGGTGATTGCCTCCTGCATTTCTTTTGGTGAGCGCGCCGAAACTAGGGTTAGCGGCAGCCCGCTTGCTTTGATTTTCTCGGCATTGCTTGCGCGCACGCGGCCTGTCTCATCAAGCAGCGTCCCATCCATATCCGTGAATACCCATGAGGTCATTTACCTGTGCTCCTTCCTGCTTCTGCCTTCAATTTTAGGCTAATGCTCACCGCCGTGCCAAAAATTCCTCACATTCACGCGACGGGAATTCTTGTGAAAACCGAAAAATGCCGACTAGACGGGCGCGCGTGGCCATTTAGCAGGCGTTTTCACTTGACTACCGGGCGTTTTTCATTATACTGAGCGTATTAAAGTGAGTACTCACTCAAAGGAGGCGGCAGGATGACGCAGCGCATCCAGGAATACACCGATTTTGCGGCAGACCTAGTAGAAAGCGCGGACCAAACTGCGCAACTGCCGCAAGACTATCAGTGGCAACATGAAGGTCGCCGGTATCGACTGAAAAGCGCGGCCGTGTACCACACCATGAAGCCCCTTGGCAGCTTGTACTGGCACCTGTTTCTGCACGCCAAGGTGGTCGGCCGAAACAAGCTTGCGCCGTTCCGAGACCAAGGCTACTTCCTTTACGGGAACCACACGCAGCCGTTCGGCGATCCCTTCATGCCAATGCTGCTGGCAGGACATACGCGCGCTTACACACTCGCTTCGGCGGCCAACCTCGGGGTGCCAGTCTTTGGCCCCATCCTGCAGCTGGGGGGTGGCGTCGTCCTACCCGAAACTACCGGGCAGACCCGGCGCTTTCTCAGCTACCTGCGCACCTTGATCAATCAAGGCTGCCCGGTGGCGATTTACCCGGAGGCCCATGTCTGGCCGTATTATACCGGGATTCGGCCCTTTGTGCGTGGCGCCTTCCACTACCCGGTGGCGTACCAGGTGCCGGTGTTTGCCTTCACTACGACTTATCAAAAGCGCGGCGTGACCGTCTACGTCGACGGCCCGTTTATGCCCGACCGCTCGCAGCCGCCAAAGGCGCAACGCGAAGCGCTGGCGCAGCGCGTCCACGCCGCAATGACCGAGCGCGCCAAAGCCAGCACCTTCCAGCATGTCATCTACCGGAGGCGAACGCCATGAATATTCTCTATTGCGGCGACGCGCATGTGCAAGACGGTGTGCTGCTGTCAGTGCTGAGCCTCACCAAACAAGTCGCGGTGCCGCTGCACATATACGTCTTTACGGCGCGCTTGAGCGTGTCTGGCACCGCGTATCAGCCCTTCCCCGAGGCGGCGATCAACGAGCTGCGAGCCGTGGTCACGGCCCACGACCCGGCCGGGACCGTCACCTTGTTTGATCTGACGGACCTGCTCAACCAGCTGCCGCCAAAGGCCAACTGGCAGACTCGGTTTACGCCCTACTGCATGTTACGCCTTTACGCCGACCTGATCCCGGCAATGCCAGACCAGCTGCTCTATTTGGACGCAGACGTTTTGGCCGTTCAAGACCCAACAGCCTTTTACAACCAGCCGCTGGCTAAGACCGAATTGGTCGGCGTGCTAGACCACTATGGCCAGTGGTATTTTCACCACGGCCGGCACCTGCGCGACTACATTAACTCCGGCGTCTTGCTACTGAACCTCGCGAGAATCAAGCAAACTGGGTTGTTTGCGCGCTGCCGCGACCGAATCAGCGCGAAAAAAATGTTCATGCCAGACCAAAGCGCGCTGAATAAGCTGACGCGAGAGAAAAAAATCGTGCCACGCCGCTTCAATGATCAGCATGGCCCCCACGCCGATACAGTATTTTTGCACTTCTCGACGCGGCTGAAGTTCTGGCCTTGGTTCCACCCGGTAACGGTGAAGCCGTGGCAGATCGACTCCGTGCAAAGGATGCTGGGGCTGTCCGACGCGCAAACACAGGCAGTGTACGCAGATTACCAAAGCGTACGCGCCGCAAGAAAAGGATGATTACATGACCTACGCAATTTTTTACTCTGTTGATGATAACTACGTCGACCCGCTGACTGTCTCCTTGCACTCGCTGGTGAAAAACACGGATCCGGCCAAGCAGTATCACGTCACTGTGCTGACTGAGCACCTGACGCCGGCCCACAAGGCGCAAATTATGGCCGAGCAAACCGCAAACGTCGCAGTCTCCTTCGAATCGATTGCCGACCGGCTGAAGGCGCAGATCACGGATAAAGACAATAAGCTGCGGGCAGACTACTTCACGTTCACGATTTACTTCCGGTTGTTTATTGCCGAACTTTTCCCTACCATCGACCGCGCTGTCTATCTGGACGCCGACACGGTGGTGTTGACTGATATCGCCGACTTGTTTGCCGAAGACCTGCATGGCGACCTCCTAGGCGCCGTGCATGACCCGTTCATGGCAGTCAACCCGGAAACCACCGCATACACTCGCGACGCCATTGGGGTGGCCGTGGACCAGTACTGCAACTCCGGGGTGCTGCTGATGGATCTGGCCGGCATGCGGCGCGTCAAGTTTGCTGCGCATTTTCTCAAGCTGCTGAATCAGTATCACTTCCACAGCTTGGCCCCCGATCAGGACTACATCAACGCCATCACGCGCGACCGTTTGACTCACCTGGACGAAAGCTGGAACGTGCAGGGCGACCAGCCGCAGGTCAAAACGCCGAAGGTCATTCACTACAATCTGTTCGACAAGCCGTGGCACTATGAGCAAGTGCCAAACGGCGACTATTTCTGGCACTACGCCGATGAGCTGCCGCAAGTCGCAGCGAACCTGCGCGCCACCCGCAAGGCCTTCGATTCTGTCCACGTCCAGGGCGACGTCAAGCATAAGGCGGACTTGATGCACCTGGCTGCCACCACCGGCGCTGAACCCATCACCTTTGCCAGCGTTGAAGCCCAGGGAGGAGCGGTGCAAATATGATCGAAAAACAACCGGCCGATCCGCACCTGCCTGTCATCAAAAATATCGAGCGCGCGGTCCAGGACGGCCGCTTTAATGACAAGGTCGAGGTCAACGACCCCACCCTGGCGCCGGACGCCGAAAAGGCCGTGATCAACCACTACCTGGCGAGCCAAAACACGTGGCGCCACCGCGTGAACAATGTGATCGTGCGCACCGGCATGAACTTGTCTGCTCGCTGGCTCGGCCATGGCATTGCGGTCACCGGCCGCGAACACCTGGCAGCAGTCCCTGGCGCAGCCATTGTGACTTCTAACCACTTCAGCCCAGTGGAAAATCTGATTGTCCGCAAGGCGCTGGGGATGCCCCGCCTGTTCATCGTCAGCCAAACCACCAACCTGGAAATGCCGGGCACACTGGGCTACGTATTCAATAATGCCGACATTTTGCCAATCAGTGGCGATTTAAACTACCTAGCCCATGAATTTCCCACTTTGCTCGACACGGTGCTCGACCGGCAGCATAAGGTCTTAATCTACCCCGAGCAAGAGATGTGGTACAACTACCGCAAACCGCGGCCACCCAAGCGTGGCGCCTACTACTACGCCGCCCGCTTCAACGTGCCGGTGATTTCCTGCTTCGTGGCCATCCACACGCTAGCCAAGCAGGTGAGCCCGGCTTTCAACAAGGTGAGCTACAGCATGCAGATCATGCCTTCCATTTTTCCCGACCCGACCAAGTCGGTGCGCGAAAATTCGCTTGCGATGATGAAGCAGGACTACCGGCAAAAGTGTCAGGCATACGAGCGCGCTTACCACCGCAAGCTCACCTACCAGTTTAGCCAAGACGACATTGCCGGCTGGCGGGGAAAGGAGTAATTATGGCAGATCCTCACTTAGCTGATTACGCACCGGCCTTTGGCAACCTGACCGCCAAGCAGCAAAAAATTTTAGAAAGTGCCATCACCGTGTTTGCAGAAAAAGGCTACGCCAACGCGAGCACGCATGAAATCGCCAAGCGCGCCGGCGTCGCCGAAGGGAATATTTTCGCCCGCTTTGGGTCAAAGCACGGTCTGCTCAATGCCATCATTCAACCCGTCGCCGAGCGCATTTTCCCCTTTGCGGTGTCCGATTTGGTCGACCGCGAATTGGCCACTCCGTTTCAGACCCGCCACGAGTTTTGCGAGAGCTTGATCAGCAATCGCCTGCGGATTTTGCGTGACAACGCCCCTTTGGTCAAAGTGTTTGTCACTGAGCTTCTCAACCAGGAAACGGTTCGTCAGCAGCTGCTGCATCAATTCCCAGATAGCTACTGGGCGGCTTTGGACCAGACACTGGACCGGCTGCGGGAAAACGGCGAACTGGTCGCCTGGTCCAATCGCACCGTGCTCAAGTACCTCTGGTCCCTGGTCGGCGGTATGGCGGCCTCGTTCCTGTACTTCAACCAGCCGCTGGATGACGAGACCATCGCCACCACCGTCACGGCCGCAGACAAGGTCCTCGCCCCAAAACCTGCTTAGAAACTGAGCCATAAAGCGGGTTTAGTCCAAGGCACAAGCGTCCCTGCACCACGATTGGGTTATAAAATCGCGGTGCAGGGGCGTTTTTAAGTGTGAGCTGCTTTTGGCGCGCGAGTAAGCAATTCTGTCTGGCTGGCAATATTTTGGACCTTCATTCGGCCGTTCTGAATCGAACCATTGTTTGCTAAAGACCGGCAGAAGGAGTTGTTTACAAAATAATTGTTCGGATAGTATTAACATTCCTGTTACGGAATGCTTTCTGAAAATATCATGAAAAAATGGCCCAAAATCCGAACTTTTTGATGATAAACCTAGATTACACCATTGAATTTGGGAACCTTCTCGCCTATACTACAAAATGGCTGGTAGGGAGCGGCCATCATCGACAGGAAAAATCATTTGTTCGAATGTCGATAATGTTCGGTTTTTACCAGTGGACAACCGACACTCACATTATGGGGGAGATATTGATGAAGCTCTGGAAAAAATTGGCAACAGTCACGCTGGCTGCGGCTGCCACTTTAGCCCTTGCGGCCTGCGGCAATAGCAAGTCCAGCACCAGCAGTTCCAGCAAGGACGGTTACACACCAAAGTCCTTGAACATCCAGTTCGTACCATCAAGCAACGCCGACACGATTGAGGCCAAGGCCAAGCCGCTGGAAGCCCTGCTCAAAAAGCAGCTCGGGATTCCAGTTAAAGTGACTGTCTCGACTGACTACAATTCGATCGTCGAAGCCATGAAGTCGAAACAGGTCGACGTGGGCTTCTTGCCACCTGACGGCTACGTTCAGGCGCACAAGCAAGGCGCTGCCGACGTTCTGCTCCAAGCCCAGCGTTACGGCATCAAGCAGCCAGGCGGCAAGAACACGACCAAACTGGTCGACTCCTACCGCGCCGAGATCATCGTTAAGAAAGGCAGCAGCATCAAGTCCTATAAGGATCTGAAGGGTAAGAAGATCGCGGTTCAGGACGTCACCAGTTCATCAGGTTACATCTGGCCAGTCGCTGAGCTTTCCCAGAAGGGCATCGATGTCCCAAAGGATGACACCCTGGTGACCGTCAAGGGTCACGACCAAGGCGTCATGTCCGTTCTGAACGGCGACACCGACGCGGCCTTCGTCTTTGAAGACGCCCGCAACGTCGTCAAGAAGGATGTGCCAAACATCATGACCGAAGTGCTGCCAATCTACTTCACCAAGCCAATCCCGAACGATACCATTTCCGTTCGTACCGACATGAGCAAAGCCTTCCGCAACAAGCTCAGCAAGGCCTTCATGACCATTGCCAAGAGCAAGAAGGGGCACGCCATTATCTCCAGCATTTACACGCATGAAGGCTATGTCAAAACCAAGGATTCAAACTTTGACATTGTTCGGAAATACGACAAGATTGCTGAAGGCGAAAACAAGTAAGTCATGCATCGCACGCAGAAGCGCTAGCCCTCTAGCGCTTTTGCTATACGTAGCGGGAAACGTGGAGGAAAGCAATGTCAGAATCAGTAAAACCGGTCATCGAATTTGACCATGTGTCCAAAATCTACTCGAACGGAGTCGTCGGTCTGAAGGACATCAACTTGGCGATCCAACCAGGCGAGTTTGTGGTGGTCGTCGGCCTCTCAGGCGCAGGCAAAAGCACGCTGATGCGCGCAATCAACCGCCTGCACGACGTCACTGAAGGCGATGTCCGCATCAACGGGACCTCCATTACCAAGGCCAAGGGCAAGCAGCTGCTGCACATTCGGCGCCAAATCGGGATGATTTTTCAAAACTTCAACTTGGTCAATCGCGCGACCGTCCTCAAGAACGTTCTGACTGGGCGCGTCGGCTACTACCCGACCTGGAAAATGATCTTCGGGCTCTTCTCTGCGGAAGATAAGCAGCGCGCCTATGACGCGTTGGGCACCGTTGAGCTGCAGGACAAGGTGTACACCCGGGCCGATCAGCTTTCCGGGGGCCAGCAGCAGCGGGTCTCCATCGCCCGTGCCCTGACCCAGGAGCCGCAAATCATCTTGGCTGATGAACCGATTGCCAGCCTCGACCCGCAAACCACCAAGCGCGTCATGGACGACTTGCAGCGGATCAACCGCGAAATGGGCATCACCGTCGTCGCCAACCTCCACTCCGTCGAACTGGCCCAAGCTTACGCCACGCGCATCATCGGCATCCGCGCCGGCGAGAAGGTCTTCGACGGCCCGGTCGCGGAAGCCACGGACGAGGCCATCGCCGAGATTTACAGCGGCGAAGAAAAGGAGGCGTAGCATGACGGCTCCTTCCTCTTTGCCCAAGCGCAAGCTGCAATGGCAGAAATGGGCGCTGACCATTTTCATGGTGGTCGGCCTCGTGTGGTCCGCCTGGATCACCCAGGCGCACATGGGCCTGTTCTTACAAAACATCAGCCAGTTCCTGGTGATTTTTCAGGAGATGGCCCATGTTGACTGGAGCTACGCCTACTACACCGTCGATCCGATGATTCAGACGCTGAAGATGTCCATCATCGGCACCCTCATTGGCTCCGCGCTGGCCTTTCCTTACGCCCTGCTGGTGTCACGGAATATCGTCACTAATAAAGTCGTGGTCGGCGTCTTTCGGTTCATTCTGAACATCGTCCGCACTATTCCCGACCTGATGCTGGCGGCGCTGTTCGTGGCTGTCGTCGGAATCGGCCCGATTGCCGGGATCTTCGCCTTGGCCATCTTCACCTTTGGGATGGTCGGCAAACTCTTCTACGAGGCGATTGAAACCATCGACCCGGGTCCGCTTGAAGCACTGCGGGCCGCCGGCGCCGGCCGCATCGAAATCATCCGGTTTGCGGTGGTGCCGCAGATTGCCAACTACTTCATCAGCTACGTCCTGTACGCGTTTGAAATCAACGTGCGTGCGTCTACCGTGCTCGGGTACATGGGCGCCGGCGGGATCGGGATCTACCTCCAGCAGGCACTCTCCATGTTCCGCTACGACCGCGTGGGCTTGATTGTTCTGGTCATTTTCGCGGTGGTGCTGCTTATCGATTACGTCTCTGGTAAAGCAAGGGAGGCGCTGTTATGAGTCACGCAAGTACGCTGCCAAAAGCCCCCCTCACCCATCGGTACCGCCACATCTTCTTCACGGTGCTGACAGTCGCCATCGTCATCTGGTCATTTACTGGCATGCCGAGCTTTGACATCAAGCAAAACGCCTGGCTGGTCACGAAGTCAATCGTCAATGGCTTGGTCCACCCAGACTTCAGCTACGTCTGGACCGGCGACGGCGAAGATCTGACCTCCAGTCTCTTGCAGACCTTAGGCATCGCCTTTTTAGGGACGTTCATCTCCGCCATCATCTCCCTGCCCTTCGCTTTCTGGGCGGCCAACACGCGCAACAAATTCTGGTTGACGACTCGCTCTGGTAAGTTTGTCCTGACGGCGATTCGGACCTTTCCTGAAATCGTCCTGGCCCTGATGTTCATCAAGGCCGTGGGCCCGGGCTCCTTCGCCGGGGTCCTGGCCGTCGGGTTCCACTCGGTCGGCATGCTGGCCAAGCTGTTCTCCGAAGCGATCGAAAACATGGACGGGGGCGCCGGTGAAGCCGTTACGGCTGCCGGGGGCACGCGGCTAGAAGTCACCCTGATTGCCAGCCTGCCCCAGCTAATGCCGGAATTTGTTTCGAACACCCTTTACCGCTTCGAGCTGGCCATCCGGTCCGCTTCGATCCTGGGCATGGTGGGTGCCGGCGGTGTCGGTACCCCACTGATTTTCGCGATTCAAACCCGCTCCTGGAGCCGAGTCGGAATCATCCTTTACGGGATCATCATTCTGGTCACGTTGACTGACTTCATTTCGGGTTCACTGCGTAAGCGGCTGATCTGAGCGTAAAGGAAAAGGCGCTGCGAGAAATTTCTCGCAGCGCCTGTTTGTTTACGCTTATTTGTCGTCTGAACTGTCGATGTCCAAGGTTGTCGGATCAGCCTCAGCCGGTTCGGCGTCTTTGTCCTTATCATCGTCGTCATTCCCAAACAGGGTCTCTTGCAGCTGTTTGCGCAGGGTTTCGGTCACATCGGGATGGGCAATCAGGTAGTTTGTCGCGTTATCCGCGCCTTGCCCGATCCGCTCGCCGTTGTATGAATACCAAGACCCGGCCTTTTCCACGATGTCGTGATCGACCCCGAGGTTCAGCATGTCGGCTTCCGGTGAAATCCCGTGGCCATAACTCATGGTCGTTTCAACCGTCTTGAACGGCGGTGCCACCTTGTTCTTGGTGACCTTGATCTTGACGATGTTGCCGACAACATCAGTGCCGTTCTTAACCTGTTGCGCCCGGCGGACCTCCAAGCGAATCGTCGCGTAGAACTTCAGCGCACGGCCGCCTGGCGTGGTCTCGGGGTTCCCAAACATGACGCCGATTTTTTCACGCAGCTGATTGATGAAAATGACAATTGTCTGAGTCTTAAAAATCGTCGACGTCAGCTTCCGCAGCGCCTGAGACATCATACGCGCCTGCAGGCCCACGTGAGAATCCCCAATTTCGCCTTCGATTTCGGCCTGCGGCACCAGAGCCGCCACCGAATCGATGACCACAATGTTGACCGCCCCAGATTGAACCAAAGCGTCCGCAATTTCCAGTCCCTGTTCGCCGGTATCCGGCTGAGACAGCAGCAGGTCGTCGATGTTGACGCCAAGGGCTTCGGCGTACTTCGGATCCATCGCGTTTTCAGCGTCGATGTACGCCGCCGTGCCGCCGTTCTTCTGCACGCTGGCGACCGCCTGCAGCGCGATCGTGGTTTTCCCTGAACTTTCAGGGCCGTAAATCTCGATCACCCGGCCCTTAGGAAAGCCGCCGACGCCAAGCGCCAGATCCAGGGATAAGATCCCCGTGGAGATGACCGACACGTTGGTCAAGGACTTGTCGCCCATCTTCATGACCGCGCCGTCGCCAAACTGTTTCTTGATCTTTTTCAGCGCCGCATCCAGCGCCTGTTCGCGGGCGCCACTGTCCATTGACGGTTGCCCATTGGCAGATTTCTTAACCATAGTATACGTCCTCTCTTTTTCGTAGCTTCAGTATACACCAAAACATATGTTCGGTGCCAACCCTTATCGCTATTTTATTTCGCAAACGGGCGACTTTTCCCTGCGGTGACGGCGCCGCTCGTTATGCAGTATGATAAGGGCAACAAAACTGGGAGGCACATCATGGCAGAAGCACGTTGGACGTGGCATCATATCAACCTGGACGACGCCCAGGCGGTCGGGATCGCCACTAGGCAGTATACACTTTCAACCGAGCAAACCGGCTACGCCATTGACCGCCACGAGCGCGCCCACGTCGAGTACGACAGTTTGGCCGAGACCTTTCTGCTGGTGTTCAACATTCCTGACGCGGATGGTGATGCCGCACAGGCCGAAACGCATCAGATGACGTTTGTGATCAAAGGACACGATCTATTGACATTCGGCCACGCCGATGCGGCGAGTCTGGTTCAAGAATTCACGCAGCGCTTCGACACACCGCGCGCGCTGAGCGCCTACCAGTTTCTTCTGGAAAGCCTGTACCTGATCACCCAGCGCTTCATGCCGCTGATGGAAAAAGCCGACGCTGAGCGCCATCAAATTGCCCTCGCGCTGCGCGACAAAACCACCCGCAAACGCCTGCTGGAGCTGTCTGACCTAGAAACCAACGCGCTTTACCTGGGCAACGCGACTCGGCAGAACCAAAGCGTGCTCGAACAGCTGAAGGGTCTTTCAGTCTACCACGGCTTCACGCCAGAGGAAAAGGAGCGCTTGGAAGACGTCCTGATCGAAGCCCGGCAGCTAGTCGACATGACCAGCCTGGGCAGCCAGAACTTGGCGCAGCTGGAAGCCACCTACAACAACATCCTCAACAACAACCTGAACGACACCATGAAGTTTCTCACCATTTGGTCGATTGTCCTGACAGCACCAACTATCATCTCCGGCTTTTTCGGACAAAACGTACCGCTGCCCTTCATGCACACGCCGGGCGGCTGGTTGATCACGATTGCCTTATCACTTGTCTTGGCGCTGATTTTTGCCGTCTGGATGACGCACTACGTCAACCGCTAAGCCTTAACAAAACGTCAGCTAAGGCCCGCCTCCAACTGGAAGCGGGCCTTTGAGGTTATGCCTGGGCTGCTGGCAGCAGCATGATTTGATCGGTTTGGCTGAGCACACCGTGAACCGGGGCGTTGTATTCCTCACCATCCAGCTGAATGTGCTCGTGCGCCTCAGTCTCAAAGCGAAAACGCTGGCGTTTGATGTGGGCCAGTTTGGGGTGAACCGACTGGCCGCTGAGAATTTTGCCCAGGACCTGGATCAAGATACGCCATTTCTCCTTGCGCACCAGGACAAAACTGAGCTGGTGCCAATCCTGCGCGGCATCCGGAAAGAGCCGCAGACCGCCGCCCAGAAACGGATGGTTGGTGAAGACGCAAAGAAATGTGTTGGGGATCACCACGGCTTTTTGAACGCCGACAGTCGCCTTAAACGCGTGCTGGGTCGTGACCGCCTTTAAAATGTTTGCAGTGTACGAGAGCTGCCCCAGGTGAACGCTGTTGAGCATGGCTTTAGCCCGCGAGTGATTGGTGTCGTAAACAATACGCGCGTCAACGCCAATGCCAAAATTGTTGAGAAAATACAGGGTGCCGAACTCCTCAGTCTCGGCCTTGCCGATGCGCGCCTCGTGCGGCCGCGCAGTTTTGAGGGCCGCAACTGCCGCCAGTGGCTCCAAGGGAATGCCATGCGCCCGGGCAAAATCGTTGCCAGTCCCGTTAGGCACGTAGCCCACCGGAATGTCCGGCCGCCCGAGCTCCTGCAAACCATTGATCACGTCGTGCAGCGTGCCATCGCCGCCGATGACCACGATTTGGGGCTGGGCAGCGCCTGGCGCGACTGCGGCGACAATTCGCTCAATCGCCTTGCGCGCGTCCCCGGCCTCGTGCGTGTAGGTCGTGGTGGCAAACGTGTACTGCTCTTTGAGCGCAGCAATTAGACTTGGAATCAGCTTTTTCGTGCGCGCGTTTCCTGCATACTCGTTGATGATCAGTTCAATTGCTTTCACCGCTGTGCCCCCAGAAATTTAGCCAATAATGGCAAGAATTACGTCCATTGTACCAAAAGTCGCCCCTTTCGCGCACAATGAGGATTGGCTTTGATGAAACGATATGCTTGAAACGTCTCACAACTCGGTGCCATTCCAACCGCATAATTTTTATAATGTCATTACAACTAAAAGGAGACGATCAAATGTCACTAAATCCCGAACAAATGGCGGCCACTCGCCACGAACTGCAAGCTAACTTTGAATTAACGGGTCTGACCAAGGCCCAGGTCGCAGCCGCCCTACACATCTCAGAAACGAAACTGGACCACCTGTTCACGCTCACCCAGCAATCTCTCAATGATCCGTGGATCCTGCGCAATTACCTGCTGGACCAGGTCAAGGCCCAGGGTAAAACACCGGTGCCGTTCACTGCGCTCAGCGGCGACTGGCACCGCCACTGGTTCTTGGATGCTGCCGCCATCGACCAGCGGCGCATGTCCCCCGGCGATAACTGATCATTCACGCCCGATTCTAGCATCGATGGTCAAATGATGTTACACTTGTCACATCAACGGGAATCAATGACAAGTGCGAGGCAAATATGGCAAATCCCAAGAATCAGCTGATTCAAAAACAAACCAAGCAACGGCTTAGGCAAGCAATGGGTGACCTCATTGTTGCCAAGGCCTTCAGCGATATTTCAATCAGTGATCTAACTGAGCGCGCCGGCGTTTCGCGCATGGCGTTTTATCGCCACTACCCGTCCAAGGAAGCAGTGCTGATTGATTACGTCGATGAGCAGCTCGCCCCTTTATACGACTTCCTGACCCGCCTACCGCACAAAGGGCCGCTATTCATCTGCCAGGCGTACTTTCAGTATGTCGACGCGCACAGCGGCTTGTTTGAGGCGTTGATCCAAACGGGTGCCGAGCTGGTGCCAGCCGAGTGCTTTCGCGATTACGCCGTCCGTTTCTACGCGGAGAATGTCCCTCAGGTGCCCTTTGCACCGGACTTTAAGCGCTATTTTAACAGCTACGTTGGCGCGGGCTTGTACCAGATGACTCTGGATTGGATCAAAGATGACAAACGCGCGCCCCGCACCCTGCTGGCCCAAATTGCTGCCAAACAGGCCGTCTGATTGGTACCCCGTCTTTCCCCCTCATACACAAACCACGGGAATCGTTATTTATGGCTAGTATCCTCGCCATTACAGCATTTCTTCCCGTAACTGGCACAATCAATCTTAGACCAATAGGAATCAATAGCGTCCGTCGGGCCGTTCACTACCGACAAAAAAGCCGCTCACCGAGCGGCTTTTGCGTTACCACAGATAATCGACCGGGTTCTTGATGTATTCATCGTAAACCTCTCGCACGATTTGCATCTGCCCCGGCGTGAACGCAGGCAACGCAGACGCCCGGGTGTTCCGTTCGATTTGCGTCGGATTGCTTGCGCCGGGAATGACGGCAGACACCGCGTCATACATCAGAATGTACCGCAGGGCCAGCCCGGCTAAGTCTGCCGTGCCAAGCCGCTGCTTCAGCACGTTTGCGGCCTTGACCCCTGTCAGGTAGTCAACCCCAGAGAAGGTCTCCCCTTTGTCGAAGAGCTCACCATGGCGGTTGTTGGCCCGCTGATCAGTCGGCGCAAACTGCGTGGTCGCGGTGTACTTGCCGGATAGCAGCCCCGAGGCCAGTGGCACGCGGGCCAAAATGCCGACGTTTGCCGCCTTGGCCGCGGCGAAGAAGTGCTGCGCCGGCCGCAGCCGGAACATGTTAAAAATGATTTCCACGGCGCTGATATCGTACTGCAGGGCCTTCAGTCCTTCCTCCACCCGCTCCACCGACACCCCGTAGTTGCGAATCTTGCCAGCTTTTTTCAGCTGGTCCAGGTGCCAGAACATTTCCGGGTCATAATACGTCTGCATGGGCGGGCAGTGCAGCAGCACCATGTCCAGCGCATCAAGCTTCATGTTTTGCAGCGACTCGTCCACGTAGCGGTCAAGGTGCGCGTTGTCGAAGTGGGCCATCGTCAATGGCGACTCCTTGCGCCCAATTTTTGTGGTGAAGTGAACGTCCGGATGAGTGCGGACAAAATTGCCGACCGCCCGCTCCGAGTTGCCGTCCTGATAGCCATCCGCAGTGTCAAAAAAGGTCACGCCTTGCGCGTAGGCCTCGGCCAGCGTGGCGTCCGCATCCTGTTGACTGAACGGGGCGCCCCATTTGCCGCCCAGTTGCCAGGTGCCAAGCGACACCTCGCTGACCTTGAACCCAGTTTTACCTAAAGTGCGATAGTTCATCAATGATTCCTCCGTTTCCAGTTCTCAGTATAGCAAATCGCCAACCTGAACGCCGCAGCAGTTGAAAACAAGGCTAATGAGACAATCATGAGCTTTGGTTGCGTATCTTGCTTTTTGCTTCTGGTGACAGCGCCTACAATTAAAGTGAACAAATAAATAAAAGGGGTGTATTTCATATGGCAAATAAGCCAATTGTCAGTTTGATCACCGGGGCCGAGCGCGGATTGGGCCTCCAGTACGCAAAGAACCTTGGTAAAGCGGGTCACGTGATCATCATCGGGGCGTATGACATGACCGCCGGCGCGGCGGCACTAAAGGAGCTTCAGGACGCCGGCCTCACCGCACTGCTTTGTCACTGTGATATCACGGATCAGGCAGCGGTGGACGAGACCATGGCGACCATCAAGGCCAAGTATGGTTACCTGAATATCCTCTTGAACAACGCCGGTATCTCCAGTCCCGCGTTTGAAAAACCTTCCGAGACTTCCGATGCGCACATTGAAAAGTGCTTCGCGACTAATTTCTACGGCACGAACCGAGTGATTCGCGCCGCGGTGCCGTTGCTGGAAGCTGCCGACTGGGCCAAAGTGATCAACATGACCTCCGACTTGAGTTCACTGACTCGCGCGATGGATGCCAAATACGGCTACTCCAAGATCAATGACCTGCCTTATCAGGCCTCCAAGACCGCGGTCAACGCGCTAACGATGGGTTACGCAAAGGAATTCGCCGGCACCCACATCACCGTCAACTCGGTCAACCCTGGCATGACTGCCACTGATTTGGTCAACAAGAAGGCCTTTGAAGCCAACGGTGCTCAATCGGTCGAAGCTGGCGCCAAAGCCGCAACTGATCTGGCTCTGGCCAAAAGCAACGATGTCAACGGCGAATTTCTAGAAGCTGCTGGCAAGATTGCCTGGTAATCTTATCGGCTATTTTTGAGACTAAAGCATCAAGCGGTTTTAACCCAACCCACAAGCGTCCCTGCAGTGCGATTTATTTTTAGAATCGCGCTGCAGGGACGTTTGCGCACTTACGCGTTGCGTATGGACCGCGACTAGGTCATTTTCTTGTCGGTGCTTGCTGGTCTGGTGCGCCTCAATGTTGTCAGCACAGATGCCGTTGGCCAGCACTTCTTGGGCCATTCGGCAACGGGCGGAGGCGCTGCCGAGGTGGGCGCGAACACAGCTGCTGCTTTTAATCGCCCAGTTCCGAACAACTGTCAATTCGGCCGGTCCGGTTAGCTTACTATATCAAAGTGTTACACTAGAGTCGTTAATCACTAAGGAGTGAGCACATGAGTAATGTATTGATTTTAGGTGCAAACGGGCAAATCGCTCGCCTTGCAGAAAAGCAGCTGTTGAGTGAGCCGAAGCATCACCTCACCTTGTTCTTGCGCAATGCCAAGCGCCTAGAAATCACTGATCCTGACCGCGAAACCGTCATCGAAGGCGATGCCACCGACCCTGATGCGTTGAGCGAGGCAATGGCCGATATTGACATTGTCTATGCCAACCTTGGCGGCGGTCAGACCATTGAGACCCAGGCGAAAGCGGTCGTGCAAGCAATGGACCGGGCCAAGGTCAGCCGGTTGATTTGGATTTCGACGTTAGGCATCTACGACGAAGTGCCAGGCGCATTTGGCAAGTGGAATCACCAGCAACTCGACGGCGGCTATTTGGAACCCTACACAGCCGCTGCGAAGGTCATTGAGAATTCCAACTTGGACTACACGATTATTCGGCCAGCGTGGCTGCAAAACAACGACACCGTAGATTACGAGCTGACCCACCGGGATGACCTGTTTAAGGGCACCGAGGTGTCACGCAAGAGTGTCGCCGATTTGGTCACCAAGCTGATCAATGACCCCAAGAAGTACGTGAAGGACTCGCTGGGCGTCAGCCAGCCGCACACCGATGGTCCCAAACCTTCGTTTTACTAATTAATGTCCCCCCAAAAAAGCGTCGACCCTGTGCCGGCGCTTTACTGGTGCCCACCGGCGCGTCCCGAATTTTTTTTGCCTGCCCCCTTTCCAAATCCAGCATCGCGTGCTAAAGTAGTCACAATCACAAACGAAGACTTGCAAGACCAGTAACCAACGGCGTTCTATCAGTGATGTGGGGTCAGTGAAAACCCACTTAGACCAAGCTCTTGGCGAATAACCCTTGCTCATGTCTCTGCCCCAAATGGCAATGGCCAAAGTAGACGCAGACGCAACCGGCGCGTTATCATCCGGAACCGCATGTCAGTGCGGATTGAGGTGGTCTATTTCGGATAGGCAACTAGGGTGGTACCGCGAAAAGTCTTTCGTCCCTTGCGTTAGGGACGGAAGGCTTTTTTCGTGCCTAACGAGCCGAGGCGAAAGCCCGTCTCGGCCGTATCTGTCATGGTTGAAAAAAATCCGGAGATGAAAATGATGCATTTAATTATTCCTGAACACTATGATCCAAAATTGTCCGTTAAAGAAACCGAAGCGGCGATCCGCTACATCCGTGAAACGTTCCAAGACGAGTTCGGCAAACAGCTCGGCCTGCAGCGCATGAGCGCGCCGATGATGGTGGCAAAGTCCACCGGCCTCAACGACAACCTCAACGGCGTTGAAACCCCGGTCTCCTTCACCATGAAGGACATGCCCGGCGAGCAAATGGAAATTGTGCACTCGCTGGCTAAGTGGAAACGCATGGCGCTTTACCGCTACGGCTTCGGCATGCATGAAGGCCTGTACACCAACATGAACGCGATTCGCAAAGACGAGGACCTCGACAACTTCCACTCCATATATGTTGACCAGTGGGACTGGGAAAAAGTCATCGCCAAGGAAGAGCGCACCGAAGCCACGCTCAAAGACACCGTGCGCCAAATCTTCAAAGTGATCAAGCACATGGAAGATGAAGTTTGGTACAAGTATCCGCAGGCCGTCCACCACTTGCCTAAGGACATTCACTTTCACACCACCCAGGAGCTGGAGGACCGGTGGCCGGACCTCACCCCCAAGCAGCGCGAGGATGCCATCTGCAAAGAAGACGGTGCCGTCTTCCTGATGCAGATCGGCGGCCCGTTGAAGTCTGGCAAGCGTCACGATGGCCGCGCCCCTGACTACGACGACTGGCAGCTGAACGGCGATATCCTGTTCTGGTATGAACCGCTCGACTGCTCGCTGGAGATTTCATCAATGGGCATCCGGGTCGATGAAGATGCCATGCGCCGCCAGCTTAAAGCGGCAGGCGCCGAAGACCGCGCCGAGCTGCCGTTCCACAAACTGCTCTTGGCCGGCAAGCTGCCTTACACCATCGGTGGCGGGATCGGTCAAAGCCGCCTGTGCATGTTACTCTTGGGCAAGGCCCACGTCGGTGAAGTCCAAGCTTCAGTCTGGCCGCAGGACATGATCGACAAGTGCGAAGCCGCCAACATTCACATCCTTTAATCCAGCCTGTTCAAAGCCGAGTGCGCCTGCACTCGGCTTTTTAGCACCACGAAAAAAGTGCCAGCAGCCGCTGGCACTTACTCATTCTGATCGACGCCGTCCTTGGCCACCGCCCCTGGGTGCTCACGCTTAAAGGCTTGCCAAGTTGGCCGCGGCACCGTGATGAACCGATTGGCGGTCAAATCTAGCACCTCAAAAGTGGGCAAGCGCCGCGTATACACCTGAAATGCAATCACGACGGCCACAACCGCCAGCAGCAGCCACCACCAGGCGGTAAAGGCGACGATGAACAGCACCACGAGGATGGTGCCCCAGGTCCACGCAAAAGCGCGTTCCGTCTTTTTGCCTGCCTGCTTGGAATAGCGGTGCGTTGGGTCTAGTTCTGTCATAGTCTTGCCTCCACTTGATTGTCCTCACTTAAGCAACCGGACCGATTTTACAGTTTGGTCGCCCTTTCCGCCTGTTTTTCCGCTATACTGAAAGAGCATTCAGGAAAGGACCTCGTCATGCATATCAACGGTTCAATCAATCTATCCGAGCAGTTCCATGCGCTAAGCAACGCCGAAACTGGTTATATTCACGCACATCTGCACGACCTGCATCTGAACAACTCCCAGGCCAGGTTGCTGAAATACATTGCCGACCATCCCGGTGCGTTGCAAAAAGACGCCGCCGCGTACCTTAACCGGCAAAATGCCACTGTGACCAACATGCTCAAAGGGCTGGAAACGCGTGGCTTGATTGAGCGCAAGATTCCTCGCGATAACGAGCGCCAAAAGCAGCTTTACCTCAGGCCCGCGGGCGTTGAGCTGGTCAAAGCGATTCGCGCCATTTTTACGGCACTTGAACAGCAAATCGAAGCGGCGGTGCCAACAGCCGACCAGCCCCAGCTGATTGCCCAGCTGCAAGCCATCGCTGCTAAAATTAATTTGATTCCGTAACCACTCAGCGACCACTTTAAGCGGCCGCTTTTTCGTCCCGTCAGACAATCAGGCCAGGTACAATTCCCGCAACGTTTGAATTTGCCGGTTGGTTAGCTGTAAGGCTTCATGCAGGTACTGCTGCATATCCCCGTAGGTCTCATTGATTGCCGCCAGCGCGGTATCCAGGTACTCTGGATACACGGTCCAGATATCGGTGAGACCCTGCATCATGTTTGCATTGCCGCCTTCCGCCTTCGCCTGCTCGAGCACTTCTGACAGCGCCGGCTGGATGAACGTGTTGGTGGCCAGGTAATCCTTGCGAATTGTCGCCTGATCAACGCCTAAAGCGGACAACACGTACACCGCAGCCATCCCAGTCCGATCCTTACCCGCCGAGCAGTGAAACAGCAGCGTGTCGTCGCTGTTTCCCAGAGCCAGATCAAAAAACTCACGATAAGCTTTTTGCGCCGACTCGCTCAGGGCTAAGTCACGATAGGTCCGAAGCATGTTGTGGTAACCCGCCTTAGGATCCTGCGAAAACATCTGCTGCTCCTCGGCCCACGTCTTGGACACCTGCGTCTTATCTTCGCTGAACACCGGGTCAAATACGTAGCGCGCCGAATCCGGCAGCCGGTCAGGCTTTTCCTGGCGCTCATCGCGCGTGCGAAAATCAACATCTACGCGCACCCCGTACTCATGCAAAAAGGCCACGTCGCGGTCCGACAGCCGGTCGAGGCCGCCCGAGCGGACGAGCCGGTGCGCGGCCAGGTGCTGCCCAGACATGGTCTGATAGCCGCCAAGGTCGCGAAAATTATAGCCATGATGGATGTTCATTAACGTCGGTTCCAATTCGTCTCACTCATTTCCTTTAGTCTTGTCTGTCCATTTTAGCGCAAACCGCTTCCAAAGTCGCGCTGACTTCTAGCGTGAAAATAGCCTATAATGATCGTATCCAATTTTCTGAAAGAAGCGATCATTTTGCCCGCCACCCAACCGCATGAAAAACCAATGCTGGTCGTCGCCATTGTCGCGCTGATGTCCTTTCTCGGGGTGCTGACGGAAACCTCGATGAACACGACCTTTCCGGCGCTGATGAAAGCTTTCAACGTCTCTTTGGCGACCGTTCAATGGGTAACTTCCGGCTACCTGCTCGCCGCTTCCCTGGTGATGCTGACCTCAGCTTACATGAAACGCCGCTTCACCAATCGTCAGCTTTTCATGAGCGCGGCGGCCCTGTTCATCATCGGCGACCTGCTATGCGCAACTGCCCAAGTGTTTCCGCAGCTGCTGGCGGGTCGCCTGATTCAGGCGGGTTGTGTCGGCCTTTGCACGCCGCTGATGGTCAACATCATTCTTGACGTCGTCCTCCGGGCCAAGCTGGGGTTGTACATCGGTATCGCCAATGTGATCGTGCTGATCGCCCCGGCGTTTGGCCCCACTTTTGGCGGGGCCGTTACCGCGTTTGCTAGCTGGCGCATGATTTTCTGGGTGACGCTGCCTCTCGCCTTGCTCCTGCTGATCCTCGGCAGCGCGCACATTCATCAGTACACCACCCAAAGCCGGTTGGCGTTTGACTGGGTCCGCTTCGGCCTGCTCGGCGGGGCACTGATCGCGCTGAACCTGGGGCTGACCACCATCAGCACCCGCCGCTGGCTGATCGTGGCAGTCCTGCTGCTGGTATGCGCACTTTGCATGCTCCTGTTTCTGCTTCTTTCCCGCACGAGCACCCGGTTTCTGTTCTCCCTGACAGTCTTCAAGCACCCAGCGTTTCTGTTCAGCTTTCTGCCTTACCTCAGCTTGCAATTCGCCAATGTCGGCATCAATTTTCTCTTGCCGAATTACGTCCAGGAAGTCTTCGGCGCCTCCGCGCTGATTGGCGGGCTGATCTTGCTGCCCGGCTCCGTGTTTAACGGGTTAGGCCAGCCGGTATACGGCTGGATGCTGGACCACTTTGGCGGCCGCCTGCCGCTGCTTTTGGGCGATGGCCTTTTCACCGTTGGCGTGCTCGCCATGACTGCCCTTGGCCCGGCCCTCGGGGTACTGGGGGTCACCATCGCGTACCTAATTTTTGCCATCGGCCGGTCGATGGCCTTCAGCAACTCGGTTGCTTATGGCCTCAAAGCGCTGCCCAAAACGCTGCAGCCCGACGCCAACGCGCTGTACAACATGGGCCAACAGGCGGTCGGGGGCATCGGCACAACGGTGTTGTCACTGCTCATGACCGCGGTCCATCATCCCGGCTGGAGCCACGCCCAAAATATCGCGGCAGGCAGTGCCTGGGCGTTTGGGCTGCTGGTCGCACTGGGCGTGGTGATTTTCGCGCTCTACTGGCATTTGCTAAACCGCACTACCGCGCAGTAAACGCAACTTTCAGCCAGATCGGGCTTGAAGATGAGAGCGTCCATACCCGCGCCAGGATTGGCTGATCTCGGTCGATCAGGCACGCTTGCATTGACATCTCAAAAATAATCAGTACACTCACAGTTATTGTCAGTGTACTGATTATTTTTTTGGAGGCAAACGGATGAACACTGCGTATTTACTGCTGGAAACTGCCAAGCGGTTAAAGCATCAACTGAACACTGCGCTCAGCAAGGAGGACACCACCGCCCAGCAGTGGGCCGTGCTTGAGGCGCTCGACCGGTTGAACAGCGAGGCCGACCCCATCACCGCCGCGCGCATCGCTGATGCCATCGACAGCGACCGGCAAACCACCGCGGCCGTGGTCCTGCGCCTAGCGGATAAAGGGTGGCTTAACCGCACCCCGTCCCCGGCCGACAAGCGCGCCGTGGTCCTCGAATTGACTGCCGCGGGAAAAGCCAAAGGCACCGCGCTAAAAGCCGTGGCCGGAAGGACTCTCACTACTTTTTTACAGCCGTTGCCGGATGCGGCGCAACACCAACTGGCGGCTGGACTGACAAAACTATTGGAGGAAAATCATGACTGAAACAATTTTGATTATCGGCGGCACCGGCAACATTGGCTTTCCGCTGATCAAACTGCTTGCCCAGGACGACCAGATTCATCTCGTTGCCGGCGCGCATGATTTAGCCAAAGACCAAGCCCAGTATGGGGACTTGCCAGTCGAATTGCGTCACTTCGACTTTCTCGACGCTGCACCCTTTGATCAGACCTTGGCAGGCGTAGACCGCGTCTTTTTCGTGCGACCGCCGCAGCTGGCTAAACCCAAGCAAGACATGCTGCCGTTTTTAAATCAGGTCAAGGCCCATCAGATCAAGCAAACGGTGTTCGTCTCCATGATTGGCGTGGAAAAGAATCCGGTGACCCCGCACCATAAAATCGAGAGCATGATTGTATCACTTGGTCTGCCGCACACCTTTATCCGGCCCAGCTTTTTCATGCAGAATCTCAGCACCACGCACCGCGAGGACATCTGCCGGCGCAATGACTTATTCATCCCCGCGGGCAATGCCAAGACCAGCTTTATCGACACCGCAGACATCGCCGCGGTCGCCGCAAAGGTTCTCACCTCACCAGCCGTGCCTGAGCAAAAGCTCAACATCACCGGCCCTGAGGCCATCACCTACGCCCAAGTTGCCCAGACCATGTCTGCGATTTTGGGCCGGCCCATCACTTACTCCAAACCCAGCCTGCTTAAATTCCGCAAAACCATGCTGCAGCGCGGGGTAAAAAAGGACTTTGTCAACGTGATGGTCATGCTTTATCTGATCACCCAAATGGGCAACGCCAAGCAAATCACCCAAGACCTGCCTAATTACCTCGGGCGGCCTGCGCATTCAGTGGCTGAGTTTATTACTGCCAATCAACGCCTTTTCGCACCGGCCAAGTAAGCCACGAAAGTCGTGCGTGCACCAAGGCAAAGGGCTAAACTGGTTTCAGATGGGGGTGATTTCAGTGGCAAATTCTTCCACTGAGGGAACAAATCAATTACTGAAAACAATGCTAGCTAAAGCCGCCGATGCCAAGCAATTCGCGGCCACATGGGATTTTGGTGATGCCAAGGACCCGCTGCCAGCACCGCTGATTCGCCGCGTTCTGAAGCACGCCGGGGTCCTGGAGACCGAGGCGCAATTGACCGCCGACTGGTTGAAGACGACTGAAGCAGCCCAAGACAAAGCGTGGCAGGCGCTGCAGCAAGCCACTGCAGAATTTTGTCAGCTGTTTGCAGCCGGCGCCGACGTCACAGCTGAACTGCCGAGCTACCGCCGGTTTGAAGGCATGACGCTGCGCGAGTTGGCATGGCAGATGAGCATCGACATTGAAGACCTCGAGCTGCCTGAGGCGCGCGCCGCGGCGCTGACCGACCCAAATCAAGTGGGCATGTACGCCGAAGCTCAGCGTCAATTTGCGACCCAGTATCCGGGGTTCCGGTTCGAACCTGCGACAAAATAGCAAGTTTGCTTCGTAAGAGTCGTGATTAGTTGTCATCACATGATTAAAATAATTTTGGAATCACAATTAGAAGGCTACTCATGAAACTAATCACAGTCGAAGAACATTACGATACGGACGCAAACATCGCGCAGTTCAATCAATACTCAGAAGTTAAAAACAACAATCCGTTCCAGGATCAGTTAAAGCCGGACTTAGTCGATTTCAGCCGAAAAGTCGCGTACATGGACGCGCATGGCATTGACTTGCAGGTTATTTCTGACGCCGGCAATTCGGCGCAGGTCCTGCCTGACGCCTATGCTGTCGATGGCGCCCACACCCAAAACGAAACATTGGCGGAAAACATCAGTCACTACCCGACCCGCTTTGCCGGCTTAGCCACCTTACCAGCAAACACGCCGGACAAAGCCGCTGAGGAACTCGAATACGCCGTGACCAAACTCGGCATGAAAGGCGGCATCATCAGCGGTTCGATCAATGGGCAGTTTTTGGACGATCCCAGGTTCGAGCCCATTTTTGCCGCCGCCGACAAGCTGGGGACGACCCTGTACCTGCATCCTGGCGTCATTACAAACGACCAACGGGTCATGTTATATGACAGCAAGGCTTATCCAGCTGCGACTGCCAGCATGATGGCCGGTGCAATGTGGGGCTGGCACATGGAAGCTGGGATTCAAATCATGCGCATCATCACGGCCGGCCTTTTGGAAAAGTACCCGCACTTCAAAATCGCGTCCGGGCACTGGGGCGAGTTCGTGCCGATGTTTTTGGAACGCATCGATGGGTTCAGCGGCATCGTCACCAAGCTACCACACAAGTTCTCTGACTATTACAAGCGTCAGGTCTATATTTCACCCTCTGGCATGTTCACGGCGCCGCAGATGCAGCTGGCCCTGACGGAGATGGGTGCCGATCACATCATGTGGTCCGAAGACTTCCCTTATGTAAAATCCGGCGATACCACCCGGGAATTCTTGGCTTCTGCTGACCTGACAGACGCACAGCGCGACGCCATCGCCCACGGCACTGCCGAAAAGGTATTTGATCTGTAAGGAGGATTGTTCATGGCTGATTCGAAAATTATTACTTTGATCACTGGCGCCGATAAAGGCATCGGGTTTGCCACTGCCAAGGATTTGGCTAGGGCAGGCCACCACGTCCTGATCGGGGCGCGCAACCAGGCGCGCGGGCAGCAGGCTGTCCAAGCCATACGTGCCGATGGCGGCACCGCAGACTTCGTCCAACTGGACGTGACCGATGACGACCAAGTCAAGGCGGCTGCGGCCAGGATTCAGGCCGATTACGGCTATCTCAGCATCCTGATCAACAACGCCGGGATTGCGGTGGACGCGCACCAAAAGCCTTCTCAGCTGCCAATCGACCAGATCCGCAAAGACTTTGAGGTCAACTTCTTTGGTCTGGTCCGAGTCACGCAAGCCATGGTGCCGCTGCTGCGGGCGGGCAAACCGGCCAAAATTGTGAACGTCACGTCCAACATGGGCTCATTCGGCCTGGCCACCGATCCTAACTCCCGCTTCTATCAAGTTTCTTCGCTGGGCTATCAGGCCTCAAAGGCCGCGGCGAACTTTGCCACCGTCGACTTTGCCAAGGAATTGGGCGATGAAGGCATCACCGTCAACTCCGTCAATCCTGGTTGGACGGCTACGGGCTTTGGCGGCCGCGACGAAAGTAAGCCCGCCATTCCCGGTATGCAAAGCATTCAAGAAGGCGCCGCTCAAGTGGTTAAAATGACCACTACCAGCAGCAAGCAGACCCTCACCTTCACCGAAACAGCCGGCCCGCTGCCTTGGTGATGGACTCACCCTGATGCTGAAAAAGGCTCCTGACCTCAACGAATAATCGTTGAAGATCAGGAGCCTTTTCATATGTGAAATAGGTTACTTCAGCGCGTCTGCCACTGCCTGGTTCACAGTTGCCTGCTGGCTTTGAATCAACGCCACCCGACTGGTGATCACGCTGGTGTCCATCTTGATCTCGCGGCCAAGCCCTGGCACGTCGATCTTCGGTTCAAAGAAGGCCTTGAACTCATCCAAGCGCTGCTGGGTCCGGAAGACGCCGGCAGTCACGGTGATGTAAGTCGTGAACTCCATGTCGCCGCCGACAGTTTCGTTCAGCCAGCCCCAGTTATCGCGCAGCCAGTCCCAAGCGAGCTGTTCGCCTTTCGGATTGGCCAAAACGCCGCGGTACCAGCTCCGCAGATCCTGCGGCTTAATGGTATCAGGATCCTTGTACAGCGCGATGATCTGCTTCAGAACGGCCTCGTCATCACTAGCCGGCAGAGCCTGCGCCAATGCGCTCTTCACGCTTGGGTCAACGGCCTTGCGGTAAGCGTCAAGCAGCTGATCAGCCAACTGAGTGCTGCTGAAGTGCTCAGTCTCGTTCGCCAAAATAGCGGTCCGGGCAGATGCCGGCAAGCTCGCCACGTCATCGGCGTGTTGCTGGAACAGCTCGTGCTCCTGAGCAATTGTATCCGGGTTTTCAGCATAACCGGCAGCGCCCAGGATCCAGTTGCGGGTCAACTGGTCGTCCACCGATTCACCGGCCTTTTCAGTTAGGCCCAGGCGTGCGTACTGGCCAGCGGACAGCTGGTTGTAAAACGCCTTGAGCTGCTTTTCTTCGGCAGAATCCGGCGCCACAAACTTGCGCAGCTGACGGGCCGCCTGGTAAATCGCCGTGTTGACGATGTTGGACTGGCTGTCCTTGAACCGCTTCAGCAGCGGCACAACGGCGGCATAAGTCGTCACACCCGCTTCGGCCTGCAGGCGCGTGTCTTGGATCAGCTGCAGCTTGGTGGTCGGATCAAGCTGGTCCGCGTCTTTCAAGATGTCGGCTAACAGGGCATCATCGTACTTCACGATGAAGTGTGAGTTGTTGCCAACGTTCAGACGGAACGGCTTGCCTTCCTTGGCGCGCAGGTCGGCATACTCGCCTAGGACAATTTCCTTGTCCTTCATGATTTGCGGCGCTTCGGCATAGTTGCTTTCCAGCGGAATCTGCCACTGACGGCCAACGTCTTTTCCTTCGCCGATGAAGAATTGCTTCTGGCTCAAGGTCAGCTTGCCATTGACGACCTTCGCGGAAACAACCGGGTAACCCGGCTGCTCGAGCCAGGAGTTCATGATTGCCCCGACGTCGAGGCCGGACGCATCGCCCAGCGCTTGCCAGAGGTCAGCCCCCTTGGCATTGCCGAACTTGTGGGCGTCAAAGTACGCCTTCAGGCCCTTACGCAGCTTCTCGTCGCCGAGCAGCGCGCGGACCATGACCAGCATGCGTGAGCCCTTCGCGTAAACAATCGCGCCATCGAACACGGAATCGATGTCGGCCGGGTCCTCAACGGATACATGAACGGACTGAACAGCATCGGTGGCGTCACGCTGCAAGGCGGCTGGAACTTCAGCGACTTGGTACAATTCCCAGATGCGCCAGTCCGGCTGCAAGGCGTCGACACTCAGGTATTCCATCATGTTGGCAAACGACTCGTTAAGCCATAGGTCGTCCCACCACTTCATGGTGACCAGATCGCCGAACCACTGGTGGGCCAGTTCATGCGTGATGACCGTCGCCACATACTGCTTGACGGACAGCGACGTGTTGTCCGGATCGATCAAAATGGCGGCTTCACGATAAGTGACTAAGCCCCAGTTCTCCATGGCGCCGGCAGAAAAGTCCGGCAGCCCCAGCTGATAGGAATGCGGCAGCGGGTACTTGGTCTGGTAAAAGTCTTCGTAGAATTCGATGGCGCGCTTGGCGATGTCCAGGGCAAAATCGAGTTCCTTCGGCTGGTGCGCCTTAGTGGCAAACACCCCGATTTCAACCCCGGACTTGGTCTTCGTCAGTTTCTTTTGCATGTCGCCAAAAGCAAAGGCAATCAGGTAAGTGGACATGCGCAACGTCGTGTCAAAGTAGTGCACGCCGTTTTTGACCTTTTTCTCCGGCATGTTGGCGATGATGATATCTTCCGGCTTTTCGTCGAACTTAATGGCAACATCGAACGTTGCCTTGGCCTCTGGCTCGTCGACCCCAGGAAAGGCCTGGCGCGCCGCGGTGGACTCAAACTGCGTACCAATGAGTTCCTTCTTCTGGCCGTCAACGGTGTAGTAGGACGGGTAAATCCCCATCATCGAATCGGTGAGCGGCGCGCTGTAAGCAATCGTCAGCGTCGTCTCGCCCGCTGCAGGCAGCGTGATGTCAAACTTCTCGTTAGCGTCATCCACTGTAAATGGCACGTCTGCGCCACCTGCTGTGACTGACTCAATTTTGAGGTACTTTTGATTCAACGCGATCTGCGCTTCAAGTGCCTGACCAGTAACAGTGGTTTTGCCCACAATGGTCTTCTTGTCCCGATCGATATCAAGGTACAAGTCGTAGTGTGAAGGTTGGAACATTTCGTATAAGTGTTTTGCCATTATTTCCCCTCCGAAATTTCAGTGTGTTTTCATTATAGCCTATTCGAGCGCCAGATGCGCCGCTTCGGCTCAAGTTCATCAGCGCCAAGCAACCTAATCCATGAAAAAGTCCCGCACTTCGTCGGCGACTTTCGGCAAAAACTCGTGCCCGTACTCGGGCAGCACATAGAGCTTCTTATCGCCAGCCAGCTTGTTATACGCCGCAAACTGCGCCGGCACCGGGACCACCTGGTCCTGCAGCCCCATCCCCCAAACCACTGGAGTCTTGATGGCCGCGGCAAAATGCTGCACGTCGATGTACTCCAGGGTATCAAAGAACTGGGCCTCGCGTTTGTGCAGCGGGTCACGGTACTTAAACCAGTACGCCAGCTGATCGTAGCCATTGGTCTCGGCGCCCAACTGGTAAGCCTTTCGATAATCACACAGGAATGGGTAATTCACATAGGCCCGGTGAATGGTGGGCACGAGCCCAAGCGTCGCCAAGGTCAGGCCGCCGCCTTGCGAGCTGCCGGTCGCGTAAAGCCGAGAAGCGTCCACGCCGGGCATCCCCGCTAAAATATCGGCCGCCTCAGAGCAGTCGAGGAAAACACTGCGGTAATACAAATGCGCCGGCCCACCTTCCACGCCGCGGATGATCAGCCCTTTCAGTGTGCCGCCTTTGGTTTTTGTCGTGTCCTCGCTGGGCCCACCTTGCCCGCGGACGTCCAGCGCCAACACCACAAACCCTTCGGCGGCCCAGCCAAATTTCTCGGTGAAGTCGCCGGCATCTACGTGATAACCGTGAAACATGAGCAGGCCCTTGTGCGGCTTGCTGGGATCAAAGGGCTTAGGCATGATCAGCTGCGCGTGGATGCGCGCATTGCCGACGCCGGTGAACCACAGGTCATAGGCCTGCGCCACGCGACTTTTTATCGCGACTGGCGTCTGCTGAACATCCGGCGCCAATGCGCGCATTTCCTTGAGGCCGCGTGCCCAAAATTCGTCAAAATCTGCGGGCCGCTGCCCCATGCCGCGATAATCTTTAAACTGCTTAATGTCGATCATGGTTACTTACCCTTCGCCTGGTCAACTAATGACAGCGCGGTTGCCAGCACCTTCTCACCGTTCATGCGGCCGTAATCCATCATGTTGATGGCCTGAACCGGTACGGGCAAGTCAGCCTGCAGCTTGCGCACGGCATAGCTCACCTGCGGCCCGATCAGAATGACGTCGGGATTATATTTGCCCACTTGTGACTCCAAACCATTGACCCCAATTGCCGTGATTTCAGCATCGACGCCTTGGGCTTCGGCAGCCTTCTTCATCTTTGTCACCAATAAACTACTAGAAAATCCGCCAGCACATGCCAGTAAAATATTCACTTTTGCCATTTGAAGTCCTCGCTTTCTTTACAGGATTAGAGTAGCTTTCCACTTAATTGATTGCAACCGTTTTCTGGAAACTTTCCACCCGCATTTTTTCCATGTTATTGAGGCCCTAATGACATCTTTGTCCGGACAGGGTATACTCACTTTTAACCAGAAAGAAAATGTTTGGAGGAAACGCTTATGGGCAATCGTTCACGGGCCTACCGGGTCAGCATGCAGGCGCTGTTTCTCGCGCTGATTGCGGTGCAGACCATGGTCCCGATGCTGGGATACCTGCCGCTTGGCTTCGTTAATCTGACCATCATTCACATCACCGTCATTATTGGCGCTATCATGTTCGGCCCTGGCGAAGGCCTCTTGATCGGCACGGTGTGGGGTGTGTTGACCATCGTGCGCGCCTACACTGCGCCAACCAGCCCCATGGACACCTTGGTGTTCACCAATCCGCTGGTATCCGTCGTGCCACGCATGCTGGTCGGCGTGTTTGCCGCGCTGACCTTCTGGGGCGTGTACAAGCTGTTCAAAAAAATCGCCATTGCCAGCGTTGTGGCGGGTGCCATTGGCTCCTTGACCAACACCGTGCTGGTCCTGCTGGCGATGGGCACCCTTTACACCGGTCCGGTCGCCTCGGCGTACAAGGTGTCGACTGGCGCCTTGGGTAAGGTGCTGGGCGCAATCGTCGTCACCAACGGCGTCCCTGAAATGATTGGGGCGATGATCATCACCCCGCTGATTGTCGGCGCCTTGGTCGCTGCAACGCACATGCGGCCGTGGCGGGCAGCCAAAAATTAATTATTGAAGTCAAAAACAGTGTCTCACCATCGCGGTGGGACACTGTTTTTTTCGTCATGATCGAATTTGACCAGGCGCCTCTACTCTTGGTGCTGGGCGAGGTAATTCTGCTTATGGAACCAGGCGACACTTTTATCGAACAGGGAGACCATATCGTTGGCGAAGTACAGGATGTAGGTGAAGAACAACGTCAGATTCGCATCGCCTTGCAGTGCCGTGACGCCCCACAGCACGATGGAAAAAATGCTTTGAATAATCCAGAAATAATACTGATTGGAAAAGCGCAAAGTCGCCAGCAGCGAGCCCGTCACCCCGATGGTCCCGGTCAGCGCATCAATGACCGGCCGCGGCGAGATGAATAAGTGCGTGTCCATGGCGTACAGCAGCCCGAACACGATGAGGAAAAATGCGGCAATCCCGAGGTATGCCCGCAGCCCGACGTCTTTGAGCTTGCGCACACGCGCGCCGACGTTTTTGGCCCAGCTCGGCATCAGCAGCACTGGGATGTCCAGCAACACGATATAGGAAAGCTGAAGCACCACATCCGCGAAGTTGCGCGCCTGGGCCGCCACCAGAATATAAATAATGGCACTGGTCAGGCCGAACACCCCGTTGAGCGGCCGCACGTTAGTGATCGAGATGGTGCAGGTGAAGCCCAGCATGCCCGCCAGCATCGTCAGCACGCTGAGCACGGTCAGCTTGTTCACGATCGTGGTACCCAGGATCACACCCAGCCCAAACATCAGCAGGATATAACTGGAGAAAGTCCAGCCGCGCATCTGTTGAACATACCAGCGGGGATCGAAAATACTTGTAATTGCCTTATCTTGGTCACGTGAATCTTTCATTGGTCAGCCTCCGTTTTTTGGAAAGTGCGTGATCAATTATAGCCGGTAACAGCCGGCGCATTCAACGTTGACATCCCTTCTAGGCAGTGTTAGCGGTCGATGAAAACTGGGTATAGGCTGCGCGAAAACTCCTGTCACACAAAATAATCGGTCCGCTCGTCGGGCAACCCCAGATGCGCCGGAGTCGTCGTCCGCTCCCCTTTCACTAAGGCAACTGCGACGCGCACAGCATTCTCCGGACTCAGCGCCAGGACATGGTCATCATCCCACATCCAGCCCGTCCGCTGACCCACGCGAAATTTCAGCACCTGGCTGTGTGAGCGGTCCACCGCTGTTAACATCACCGTCGGGTCCTTGGGGTCAGCCGAGTCCTGCGCCACCACGGTGTACAGCTCAAGGCCATCAAACTGATCATGAAGCACTTCACAAACCGCATCGATCACCTGCTGATTCGTCAATCAGGCCACCCCCAGACGGCCTCATTATAGCAGAAAATTGAACACGTGTTCGTTTTCGGGCGTCATTTGCCCATCCGAGAGACGCCAAAGATAGACCGAATCACCTCTAAGCACGAGGTCAACCAGATCCTGGAGACAGCAAGCGCCACGGCATACGACGTCGTGGCACTCAACAGATTATTCTATAAAACGAAAGGCAGGGACATTACGATCACAGCTGCGCCACTTGCTGAATCTTCTCCACCGGTTTGCCCTTAGCCAGCTCGTCGACCACCTTGTCCATCTCCCGAACGCGCCGCATTAGCGGATCAGCGATGGTTTCGACCCGAACGCCGCAGATCATCCCGGTGATCTGGCCAGCCTGCGCGGACCAGTTGGCCTGCGCACAAAAGTCTGCCACCGAAAGGGCCGCCGGCAGCGTGGTGAAACTTTGCGCCGGCCAGCCGGTCAACCAGCCCAGCACGGCATCCAGCTCCGCCTGCGTGCGCCCCTTGCGGCGGCATTTTTGCAGGTAGAGGTCATAAATCTTGGCCATTTTCATCTCACCGATTGGTTTTGCCATGTTGACCCTCCTTTGGCATCGACAATTTATTGACCTCAGTATACCGACTGCCGGGCGAGCTGCCAACCACTCGCGAGCTAGCTGTGACAAATTTAAAACAGGTGTCAGGATGCACTTGGCTTGCGCATTCCCCACCAAACTTTGATACAATGAAAGCGGTTAGAAAATTTGTAGGAATAACTACACTGATGGAGGTTGAACATGAGTTTTCCCAAAGGATTTCTGTGGGGCGGCGCCACTGCCGCCAATCAATACGAAGGCGGCTTTGATGAAAGCGGCAAGGGCCTGACTGCCGTTGATGTCACGACAAACGGCTCAGCAACTGAGCCCCGTAAGGTCACCTGGAAAAAAGCGGATGGTACCACCGGCTTTTCGCCGATGGTCTGGGGCAGTGACTTTTCCGTGCCGAAAGACGCGACCCCAACGGTGCTGCCGGACTACTATTACCCGAGCCATGGCGGGACCGACTTTTATCACCATTACCAAGAAGACATCGAGATGCTGGCCAAAATTGGCTTCACCACCTTCCGCTTCTCCATCGCCTGGAGCCGCATTTTCCCGACTGGCGAGGAAAGTGAACCCAATGAAGCCGGGCTGGCCTTTTACGACAAGGTGATTGACGAATGCGTGAAGCACCACATCGAACCTTGCATCACCTTGCAGCACTACGACACCCCACTGGCACTGGTACAAAAGTATGGTGGCTGGAAAGACCGCAAGCTGATCGACCTGTTCGAAAAGTACGCGACGGTGGTCTTCAAGCGCTACGCCGGTAAAGTTCACTACTACACGACCTTCAACGAGATCAACGCCATGGACGAAGCGCCCTACCTCGGCGGTGGGCTCACCGACCCGACCCCACAAAACCGCGCGCAGGGCGCCCACAACCAGTTTGTCGCGTCCGCCAAGGCGGTTCGCGCGGCGCACAAGATCGGCCAAGGCATTCAGGTCGGCATGATGCTGGCCTACCAACCGGTTTATCCGGAAACCTGCAACCCGAAGGACCAGGTCGCGGCAATGCTCAACATGGAGCGCGGCCTGTTCTACGCCGACGTCCAAGCGGGTGGCGAGTATCCTAAGTCCCGTCTGATTCAATATGAGCGCGCGGGCATCAAGCTGGATGATGCGCCTGAAGACTACGAACTGCTGAAGCAGTACCCCGCTGATTTTCTGAGTTTCTCCTGCTACACCTCGTCAGTGGTCACGGCCGACCCGAGCCGTGATGAGAATGCCCAGGGCAACTTGGGCGGCGGCACGGTCAAGAACCCGTACCTGGAAACCAACGCGTGGGGTTGGGCCACCGATCCTGACGTGTTGCGACTGGCCTTGAATACCTTGTGGCATCGGTATCACAAGCCGCTGTTCATCGTTGAAAATGGTCTGGGCTGGGCCGATGAAGTCGCGGCAGACGGCAAAATTCACGACGACTACCGAATCAACTACCTGCGCTACGCCGTTCAATCCATGAAAGACGCCATCACTGAAGACGGCGTCGACCTGATCGGCTACGCCCTGTGGAGCGCGATCGACCTGGTGTCAAACGGCACGGGGGAAATGAAGAAGCGCTACGGTCTGGTTTACGTCGACCGCGACGACTGGGGCAACGGCAGCCAGCGCCGCACGCCGAAGGATTCCTACTACTGGTACAAAAAAGTCATTCAATCAAATGGTGAGGACCTGGCCTAGATTCAGGTCTCTGTCCCATCAGCGAGCAGCCAGTCATGGCTGCTTTTTTGTTTCACCGGCAAAAAAGGCGCAGCCCCAACACCGGGACTGCGCAGCAGAATTCGTTAATCGGTCGTTTCAATCGTGACCCTAGCGGTCTGATTGGCCCGGTCGAAAACGCCTAAATCAACGGTCACCCCACGCTGCTTACGTGAAGCGGCCAGCGGGTCATCCGCCCGCAGACCAAACGTCACTGGTGCGGCCACAGTCTGCCCATCGACGGTCACTTGGACCTTGGTCGGTTCTTGGCTGAGCGGCACAAAGAGCTGAAGCGGCTGATCAGCGCTAGCCCCTTCATAGTGGCCGACCCGCGGGTGGACTGTCACCGTGACGGTTTGGCCTGCGGTTTGGCCTTCAATCGGCGTGGTCGCAAAGTCGCCCTTAGTGTATGCCATGGTGTGACCGTCATCTTCGTACCAGGTGAAGCGGCCCGGAGCGCCTGGAAAGTACTCGATCAAACGCGCCGACTCTTCCGCCGCCGGATTCTGCGCCGCGTGCTGGGTGACAATCAGACTGCCGGCCTTCACGAACACTGGCAGCTGCGCCAGGGGCGTGGCCACCTCGGCATACGTCCGCCCACCGGCCAGTTGGTCGTTAGACCACAGATCATACCAAGTGCCGGCAGGCAAATAAAGGCTCGGCCGCGTATCGGCGCCGTCTGCCTGCAACTGATAGGCGTCCATGATCGGCGCCACGAGGAACGAGTCCCCCAGCATGAATTGGTCGGCCAGTGCGTGGCCCAACGTGTAAGGTGTGGGTTCAGCCCAAAACGTCGGCCGGACGATTGGCGCGCCAGTTTCTCGGGCTTCATGCGCCAAGGTGTAGAGATAAGGAATGAGCGTCACATGATAGCGGGCAAAGGCGCGACAAATCGCCGCAAAGGGCTCACCAAACTGCAACCCCAGCATTTTCGGGCGATCGCCCCAGCCGTCCATCGATAAAAAGGTCGCGGACGTACACCACCGGATCAGTGCCGGCGTAAATCCCGTCGACATCGCTAGTGATATTGGGATTGCCGGACAGGCCAGTACTCAAATAGGTCCCGATGTGCGCGCGGAGGTTGGCCCAGTGACTGCCAGCCTGATCTCCTGACCAGACGACAGCACTGCGCTGGCTGCCGGCCCAGCCGTCAACCGTGTAGGTCGTGGGCCGCAAATTGCGCGCTCGCATCAGCCGGCCGATTTTTTCCGTTGCGTTCAGGCCGAAGGTGTAGCCCTCGCCGACCCAGGCGACGTCGGTTTTGGCCGCTGCAACGCCAGTATCGAGCTCCTGGGCAAAGTCGCGCTCCCCCTTTTGCGGGTGGGCTGGGTCCTCAGGGGTCAGGCGTTTTTGCGTCCACAACCCCGTCTGCACCCCTTGCGCTTTGGCCCAGCTCACGAAGGCAGCCAAGTTCGCCAAGTCGCCGGCAAACGAGTCTGTCTGGCCGTACCCGGCGCCGTAACCGTCATTGGGAAAGATCGTCCCCAGCGGCATCCCCACGGCTCGGTATTGGTCAAGCACCGCCCGCGCCGAAAACGGGTAGTCGTGCTCACCGTTGAGACTTTCGTGGATCGCGCGTTGCGGCATGCCGTCCGCACCAGGATCAACAAAGGTCACGTGACCTGCACCTGGCACATTTGGCACCAGCGTGCGCCCGGCCACCGTGATGGTCCCAGGCCGCTTGCCCGTGTTGAACGACTCTGGGTTGACGGGCTGATACTCTTTGTAATAGTGCCCGGGTGTCACCTCGACGGCCCCGGCAGAGTCCTTGGTCACTGCTACCCAATAATCCCGGTTGTAAGCATTGAGGTGAACCGGATAAAACCCAGCCCATGGCATCAGCTCGGGTTTACCCGTCAACTCGTGATACCCGTGAATCAAAGCCTGTGGTGTCTCGCCCAGAATCATATAAACATCCCACACCGGATCGTCATGATGGACGCGGACGCCGTGGTGCGGATTGGAAAAATCATATTCGCCCTTCGTGAAGGTGTTGACCAGCAGACCAAACCCGGCCGTGCTCCAGAAAAACGGCACCGGACTGGTGACCCCGCCTTGCGTCCACACGTTTTGGTTCGCGATCTCGACGATTTGGTCGGCCAGCGAAATCACGCCATTGCGGGTGCCGCCGCCAAAAAAGGCCGCGTCGTCTGCCGTGTGCCAGACCTGCGTCCAGCCGTCATCGTCAAAAGTCGGCAGGCCAAAGGAAAATTCAGCTTGGCCCCCGGTGACCAAAAAGCGTCGCCGCTCGACATCAAAGCGCAGCTGGTACTCGCCAAGCTGAACACTCAGCGGCGCGAAGGCGGCATCAAACGGTCGCTGTTCGTGATCGATCACGATTGGCGCCTCAAACTGCTGGCCTGACCCACCGGAAGCCACCGTCTCGTCGGCGTGTTTTTCAACGGCAACGGCGCCTGGTACGGTGGGGTGTTCTGGCCGACTGCCGGCATATGCCAGCAGATGAATGACGTGATCATTGACCGCTGTCATTTCATACTGGTGCACCGCCTCGGTAAAGCCGATCTGCTGCGGGTCTAAGCTGATTTTTTCCATTATTGAGCCTCTTCTCATGATAAAAAAACGACTACCAACGCAGTCGCTAAACTTCCAAATGGCGGTGCTTCAGGCTGGGAAACACGACCCGGTCGGCCGCGGCAATTACAAACCCTTGGCAGAGCAGCGAAAACGCCGTGCCGATATTGATCGCGTACAGCTGCCGCGTGATCAGAAAACACACCAGACTGATTGCAATCGGCGGGATGAATGAGATTGGCTGCGCCACCGCGGCACGGCCGTGCAGCCACTTGAAGCGGATAATCTGCATGAAGTCATCATTGGGGTGCATGATCACGTTGACCCGCTGATAAATTGAGATGGCCACGCCGATGCAAACCAGGCCGAAGAGATCCAGCAGCACGCGCACCGCCAGCGGCCAAGTCTGAATCGGCGTCAGCTGCAGCAAAGCGGTAAAACCGGCGACAACATACGAGAACAGGAACATGTAAATCAAGTTGCCTAGCACTCGCCGCCAGTCAAAGCGGCCGAGAAATAACACATTAGTCGCCGTGACCGCGACGCCTTCAACCAAAAGCACGACCAGCAGCGACCAGTGCAGCGTGTGGGTCAAGTTGACCGCCGACGCCGTCCACAATGCCGAGCCAAGATTCATGCACACGGTCAGGCCGTTGCCGAACCCGTTGAGTAAAATCGAAAACACGAGGTAAAAGCCCAGCTGGGCGGTCGTTGCATCGTGCTGGTGAGAATCAGAAGAAATAATGCGGCAGGCTCCTTTTCAATGCTTTCAGTATAGCGAGCCGCTGCCAGCAAGGAAACCTTTTCATCTAAAAATGTCGCAGCAGCTGTCGACCCCTTTGGTCAAAAAACTTGACCCAGCAAAAAAGCGAGCCCCATGACTCGCTTGCTTCCACAGCTAAAAGTGCTTTACGGCTTCACGCCCACTTGGGTCGGCACGACGTAAATCGCCTTGGCCGCTTTCGCCGCCGACATCCCGCGACTTTGTGCGTAACGCATGAGCAAGCCCGCATACTGGGCGAGCTCTTCCTTGGCGGTAAACCACAGGCCGTCTGCCGGATCATCACTCCAACTCAGCAGGATCGAATTGCTATTGTTTTCATCCTCGTGGACATCGGTGAGAAATTTGATTCCCGATTCATCGTCCAACTTGACCCCCAAGTTAACAAACGTGACGAGCGCCGGCAGCGCAGATGAAGGAATATCAACGTAAGATGGGTAGGTATCAAAGGCAATTTTTCGCATCCTCAATTTTCAAGTCAAGTGCAACGATGATAACGAATTCTTGATAGTGGTCTAGGCTGTTACGCCATGCATCG
>NZ_BOLT01000022.1:0-44697 GCF_016861805.1 Lacticaseibacillus sp. 53-4 | reverse complement strand
GACTCCACCCGCACAGCGGGTGGTTTTGAGCCTCGCGCGTCTCCGCGCGAGCCCGGCTAAAGCCTCTATAAAAAAAAGTCACGCGGCTGACGTTGCCGCATGACTGCCCCCGTGTCCCCAGACACGAAGTGAGGTTTTGGTTGCTCAAGCTTCTACAATTAGCGCTTTGTGCTTAGGCATTAAGCCAGGAAAAAACAAACACTCCCTAAACATGTTCGAAGGAGCGGCCCTATCAACCCATAAATTTGATTATAATCCTAACGGAAATAAATGGCTGAGTAAATCGCTCAGCCCCACGATTTTTTCCAAAATAAAAGCGGCAAAACCCTGTCAGGTTCTTCCGCACCAGTCACTTACTCTTCTTTGTGGTCCAGCTTTTCGGCGTCGCGTTCCTTCATCTTCGACTCCGGGTCGATGATGACGTCGCCGGCTGCAATTTCCTCAAGCGCCTGGCCGACCTTTTTCAAGGACTTGTAATTCGGCAGCATCTTGATGCCGCCTTGCTCCAATTCGTGGGCCCGCTTGGCGGCCAGAACTGCCAGCGAATAACGGGATGGAATCTTGTCGAGCAACGTATCAATCGATGGGTAAATAATCATGTTTGTCTTCTCCTTAATTACGTCAGGGATGAATCTGGGAATTTTGGCGGGTGCGTCGTAAACGTGCTTCGCCAGCTATGCACTGTCTGCTAAACGTGCTCCGCTGGCCAACGCCCGAACGCTTAGCTGCTCCGCATGCACCATAAACGTACTCCGCTGGCCAACGCCCGAGCGCTTAGCTACGCTGCCAGCCTCGCCGCCAAAACCAGCGGCAATGCTGGCAGCTAGGCTAATCGTCGGGCTAAAACCGGCCAGCTCCGCACTTTCCTCTCTACTGTACCATATTCCGGTACTTATCGATAACGCGTGGGACGCGCAAATGCTCGCTTTCGATGATGCGCTCGATGCGCTTGCAGGCCTTCGGGACCTCGTCGTTGACCACCGCGTAGTCGTAGTTTTCCATCATTTTGACTTCTTCAGCAGCCTGTTTGACCCGCTTGTTGATGACGTCGGCGGAATCGGTGCCGCGCCCGATCAAGCGGTGCTTCAGCTCCATCAGATCCGGCGGGGTGAGAAAAATGAACACGCCATCTGGGCACTTTTCGCGGACTTGCATCGCGCCTTTGACCTCGATTTCAAGCAGCACATCGCGGCCGCTGTCCAAGGTTTTATTCACATACTTTAACGGGGTGCCGTAGTAGTTGTCGACGTATTTCGCGTACTCGAGCATTTGGCCGGCCGCGATCTCGGCCTCAAATTGTTCCTTCGTGCGAAAATAATAATCGACCCCGTCTTGTTCGCCAGGCCGCGGTTTTCTGGTCGTCATCGAGACCGAGTACTGAAAATCGCGGAAATCATCAGCGAGCATGGCCTGCCGAACCGTCCCCTTGCCGACCCCACTTGGTCCCGACAAAACGATCAGCATTCCCCGTTCATGCATGATTTAACCTCTTTCATCATTAGTGTTAAAAACATTATGCAGTTTGCCCTGTGAAATATCAAGCCCGACTGGCGGTCAAAGCCTTAAATTCAGGCGTTTTCATCATTTGCTGCGCCATTTGCCAGCCGGCCTGCATCAGACGCGGCCGGGGCTTTTGCCGAAAATCCAAAATGTGCGGGGCCCACTTGGGGACATCCAGGTGCAGCCGAGTCGCGACTTTCGGCTTGGGGCCGAGCCCGCCGGCGCCGATGCTGATGATATGCGTCGCGCCCAGATCATGCGCCACGTCGACGGGCAGGTCATTGACCATGCCGCCATCGACGTAATGCGTGTCTGCGATGTTCACCTTGGGATAAACGCGCGGGATCGCCGAGCTGGCAAGCAGCCACTGCAGCTGCGTTGCGGCGGGCTTGCCTGTGATGGTCACCACGTGCTGGCGCATTTTCGGCAGTGCCGCAGTCAAAATGAGCACCGGCCAAGGGTGAATAGTCGGCCGTGCCACCAGCTCGCGCAGCAGCGTCGCGTAAGGCACCTCGCCTTGCCGCCGAAAAAACATGTTCCGCGGGATTTTCGTCAGCCACCACTGCACCAGCTCCGCCGGGGGCAGCTTGGTCGTCCCCAGCGCGTTGATCGCGCCAATCGACGTCCCCAGCACAAAGTCGGGCACGAGCCCGCCGGCCCCAAGCGCGGCCAAAGCCCCCGCCTGAAACGCCCCGCGCGCGCCGCCGCCACCAAGCACTAAGCCTACTGTCATGATCATTACCCCTTTCCGCGAAAAAGTTTTTTGCCAAACCAGTTGACAAGCCGAACGATTGTTTGCATAATGAAGTCATCAAATAGAACGAGTGTTCGGAGGCGCCATTATGGAAAATAAAACGAGTGCACTGCAGTCTGTTTCTCACCAGTTAATCAAATCAACGCGCGAGTTCTTCGCGCTGACAGAGCCAGCCGTAGTGATGCCGGCGGCCCAAGTCAGTCAGTTTGCAGACCAGGCGTTCTCCCGGCACTACCGCGTCGCCTTGAACTTTGAAGGCGAAGAAGACGCGCTGGTCGGCCACCTCACCCGCCGGCTCAGCAATGATCGGTATCTACTTCAAGCATACCGCAGTAACCTCTACCGTGTCGTCGATCTCGCCCAGGTGACTTACCTGCAGCGGGCCTGACCCAAGCAGCAGCGCCGCCATCAGCATTGATGGCGGCGCTTTTTTTGTTCTGTGATTACTTTGCCTTCGCAGCATCTGCCAGTTTAAGCATCTCTGAGGCGTGTGCCACCGAGAGCTTGGTGACCTGCTCGCCGGCCAGCATCCGCGCGATTTCCTGCACCCGGCCAGCGTGGTCAAGCTTGGTGACGCTGGTCGTGGTGCGGCCCTTCGCGACCTGCTTTTGAATCAGAAATTCGTGGTCGGACATTGCGGCGACTTGCGGCAGGTGGCTGATGCACAGCACCTGCGAGTGCCGGGCGATGGCCGAGATCTTATTGGCGATGGCCTGCGCAACGCGGCCGGAGACGCCGGTGTCGACTTCATCGAAAATGATCGAGGTGACGCCATCAGTCTCGGCAAAAATGGTCTTCAGCGCCAGCATGATCCGCGACAGCTCCCCGCCACTGGCAATTTTCGCCAGCGGCTTGGCGGCTTCACCGGGGTTGGTTTGAATGTAGAACTCCACATTGTCAATGCCATCCGGCCGCAAGGTGTCCGCCGGCAACTTGCTGAAGCGCACCGAGAAGACCGTTTTTTCCATGTACAGGGCTTTGAGCTGCCCGTGAATGGCATCGATCAGCTTCGTGGCCGCGTGCTTGCGGGCCGTGCGCAGCTGCGCCCCCAGTTTAAGCAGCGCCTGATGCTCGGTCGCCACGCGCTTTTCCAAGCCCTCTTCGTCCGCGTCGTTCGCAGTCATCGAGGCCAGTTCATCCGCGGCCTTTTCCCCATAGGCAATAACCGCTTTCAGGTCGGCGCCGTACTTGCGTTCCAGCTGGGAAATGAGCTCCAGGCGCTTTTCGACCTCGTCCAGCCTGCCGTCATCGTACTCAAGGGTGTCCACCTGCCGCGACAAATCGCCTTGCACATCCTGCAGCCCGTAGTAAACCGACTGAATCGAATCCGCCAGCTTGGCGTAGGCCGGGTCGAGGTCGGCGATGCTTTGCAGGTTGCCCATGATCTCCCCGATTTGATCCAGCGGACTGACTTCCGATTCCGTCAGCAGCTCGTAGCTTTGCTTCAAGGCGTCAGAAATCTTTTGAAAATTGGCCAACCGGTCGCGCTCGGCGATCAGCTCATCTTCTTCGGTCGGTTTGAGCTCGGCGCTTTGAATCTCGTTGACCTGAAATTTCAACATGTCCAGGCGCTGAGCCCACTCCCGCTCATTTTGATGCTTCTTGGTGAGCGCCGCCTGATCCTTTTGATAGGTCGCGTACTGCGTTTGATAGTCGGCCAGCAAGTCTCCCACCGAAGCGCCGGCAAACTGATCCAGCAGCCCCAGGTGGGTATCTGGATGGACCAGCTGCTGGTGCTCGTTCTGGCCGTGAATGTCGACCAGCGTCTCGCCAATTGCGCGCAGCGTGGCCGTGTTGACCAGCTCACCGTTGACGCGGCATAAGTTGCGCCCAGAGGCGTAAAGTTCGCGCTGCAGCAGCACCATGCCATCGTCTGGCGCCAGGCCAAACTGCGCCATCACCTCTGGGGTCTTCGGGTTGGCCGTCGCGTCAAATAAGCCTTGCAGCGTGGCCTTATTGGCGCCGGTGCGCACAAAATCAGCCGAGCCGCGGCTGCCTGCCAGCAGGCCCACCGCGTCGATGATGATCGACTTGCCGGCCCCGGTTTCGCCGGTCAAAGTCGTCATGCCGGCCTCAAAGCTCAGCTCAAGGTCTTCGATAATGGCAAAGTCATGAATCACTAATTCTTGTAGCATCCGCTCACACCATTTCGTCCAGCATCCGCAGCACCTGATTGGCTTCTTCCGCCCCACGGCAGACTAACAGGATCGAGGCATCCCCAGCCACCGTGGCAAAAATGCGCTGATCGTCCAGGTGCTCAATCAAATTACCAACGGCCGGGGCCGTGCCGGGTGACATCACCAGGTACACAAACTGATCCATCACGTCCCCGCGCAGGTACGCGGCCTGCAAGGTGCGCCGCAGCTTATCTTGCGGAGCCAGCTGGCGCTCCGGCGGCAGCGAATAGCGGTAATGGCCATTGACCATTGGCACCTTGACCAGCTGCATCTCCTTGATGTCCCGCGAAATCGTCGCTTGCGTCACGGTGATGCCGCGCGCGGCCAGCGCAGCGACAAAATCTCCCTGCCGCTCGATCGGCGTGCTTTCTACAAGCGCTCTGATCTGCGCCTGACGCTCATTTTTTTGCATCTGCTCACCTGCTTTCACCGTTAATTATACAACAGCTTGCATAAAATCTAAAACAAGTGAATAGATATTCACTAAGCCTTCGGGTGGCCTGGCTTAAGCTCGGCGTATGCGGCAGCTAAAGTGTTGTCCACATCAACGTCTGGCGCTTTAGTGCCCGGAACGGTCGAATTTTGCAGGTGGATCAAAAACTCGATGTTGCCTTCGCCGCCAGTGATCGGGGAAAAGTCCAGCCCCAGCACGTTGTAGCCGGCGCTCAGTGAAAAGTCGACAATCGTTTGAAGCACGGCCTTGTGAACCGCCGGATCGCGGATGATGCCTTTTTTGCCGACGTGCTCCCGACCCGCCTCAAACTGGGGCTTGATCAGCGCGACGGCGTGGCCGCCTGGCTGCAAAATCGCGTGCAGCGGCGGCAGGATCAGCTTCAACGAGATGAAGGACACATCGGTCATCGCAAACTCGACCGGGCCGCGCGTGAAGTCCTCGGGCTTGCTGTAACGGAAGTTGGTTTGTTCCATCACCACGACCCGGGGGTCTTCCCGAATTTTCCAGGCCAGCTGGTTGGTGCCGACGTCCAAGGCGTACCCGAGCTTGGCGCCATTTTGCAGGGCCACGTCAGTAAAGCCGCCAGTGGACGAGCCGATGTCGAGCACCGTCTTGCCTTTGAGATCAATGTCGAAGACCTTGAGCGCCTTGGCCAGCTTCAGGCCGCCGCGGCTGACGTAAGGCATCTTCTTGCCTTTCACGTGCAGCACCGAATCGCCGGCGATTTTCACCCCCGGCTTGTCCAGTCGCTCGTTATTTTGATCATAGACTTCCCCCGCCATGACGGCGCGTTTAGCCTGCTCACGTGACTCAAACAGCCCTTGCTCGACCAGCAGGACATCGACTCGTTCTTTACTCATTGCTTCTCCGTTTCAAAGTAATCCAGCAGGGCTAACAGTTGCGGCGCCGGCACACTCAACTGGCTCGCCGCGCGCTTGGCTTTGGCGACCTCGTCACCTAACGCCTTGCGGGCACCGGCCAGCCCGACCAGACTGGGATAGGTGGCCTTGCCTTCCGCCACGTCCTTGTTAGGCGTTTTGCCCAGCTGGGCCGCGGTTTCCGTGACGTCATTGATGTCGTCTTGAATCTGAAAAGCGCGGCCAAACGCGGTGGCAAACGCATGCACCTGAGCCGCATCGTCGGCGCTGGCCTGGGCCAACACGGCGCCCATGTCAGCCGCGGCAGCCAGCAGCGCCCCGGTTTTCTCCGCCTGCAGCTGCTGCAAAGTGCTCAGGTCGATTTGGTGCCCCTGCGCATCCATGTCCATCACCTGACCGCCGACCATGCCGTTCGGGCCGACCGCACGGGCAAACAGCTGCACCAGGCGGACGATCGTCTCAGGCCTCACGTTGGTTTGCGCCAGCAGGTCAAACGCGGCACTTTGCAGCGCATCCCCGGCAAGAATCGCCGTGGCTTCATCGAACTGCTTGTGACTGGTTTTCTTGCCGCGGCGCAGGTCATCGTTGTCCATGGCCGGCAGGTCGTCGTGAATCAAGGAGTACGTGTGAAGCAGCTCCAGTGCGGCCGCCGCGGGTAACGCCTGCTGCCCGTCGCCGCCAAACGTCGTCACCACCGCCAAGAGCAGCAGTGGCCGCAGCCGTTTGCCGCCGGCATCCACCGAGTACGCCATGGCGGCCTCAAGGTGCGGATTTTTCACCGTGGCCAAGTATTGATCCAGCGTCTGCTGAACCGGTTGCCGCCACGCCGCCGTTTCCTCAAGCATTCTTGTCTGCTGCCTTTGGGTCAAACGCTTCAACGGTCCCGTCGTCCTTGACCATCTGAGTAACTGTCTGCTCAGCGTTCTTGAGGGTCGCCTCCAGCTCACTGGAAAGCTTGATGCCGGCCTTGTACTGCTTCAGCGCTTCTTCGAGCGGGACTTGGCCCTGCTCCAGCTGATTAACGATGGTTTCCAGCTGCTGCAACTTTTCCTCAAATGTCGGTTCCTGTGATTCAGCCATTGGTTTGCTTCCTTTCTTCGACCACCACTGGTACGGTGCCGTCTTCAACGTGAATCAGCGCCTTGGCGCCGGGTTTGAAATCTTTGACCTTGGTCAGCGCTTTGCCGCGCGGCCCGGTGACATAGCTGTACCCGCGGCCCAGGATTTGGTCCGGTCCGAGGTGATCCAGCGCCTCATTGGCCAGCGCGAACGCCTGCCGCTTGCTTTGGACAATCGCCTGCGCGGCGCTTTGCAGACGCCGCCGGTCGTTAGCCACGGTTTGCCGCGTATTTTCAACGCGCACGGTCAGCTGGCGAGGGTTCAAACTCGTCCGGGCCAGCCGAACGCGCTGAGCAAGCGCCGTGACCTGTACCTGCGTCGCACTGGTCAGCCGGTTAGTCAGCTGATCGACCTGCTGCAGATACTGATCGTAAAGCCGTCCGGGTTGGGTCAAAACCACTGACTGCGCTGAGCGGTTCAGCCGCTCACGCGCCGCCTGAATCCGATTCTGCATCGCTTGCCGGATACGGAGCTGATCCTCCTGAATGCGAGTGAGGCCATCAGTCAGCTTGACCGGCGTCACCAGCTCAGCCGCGGCCGTCGGGGTCGCGGCGCGATGATCCGCCACAAAGTCTGTGATGGTGGTGTCGGTTTCGTGCCCGACCGAGCTGACGATCGGCATCGGCATGTCAGCCAAGGCGCGGGCGACACTTTCCTCGTTGAACGGCCACAGGTCTTCGATCGACCCGCCGCCGCGCCCGATGATCAGCGCGTCAAAGCCGCCCATCGCCTTCACCCGGCGCAGCTGTGTGACGATGGTCGGCGCGGCCTGGTCACCTTGAACTTGGGCCGGAAACAGAACAATCTGCAGGATCGGGTAGCGTCGGGCCACCGTGGTCATGATGTCTTGAATCACGGCGCCGCTGGGGCTGGTGATCACCGCAACGCGCCGCGGGAACTGCCGCAGCGGCCGCTGGTTCTTGGCGAACAGGCCTTCCGCCTCGAGCTTCTTTTTCAGCTGCTCGTATTGCAGGTAAAGTTCGCCGATGCCCTCAGGCGCCATTTGCTCAATGACGATTTGGTACTGACCGCTGGCCGGATACAGCGTCACGCGCCCGACCACCCGGACGGTGTCGCCTTCCTTGGGCTCAAACTTGAGCCGCGCAAACGCACTTTTGAACATCACAACGTTGATCTTGGCGTGCTCGTCCTTGAGCGAAAAATACTGATGGCCGGGCCGCTTGCGAAAATTCGTGATTTCGCCCGTCAAATAGACCTTGCTCAGGTACGGGTCAAGGTCGAATTTGCGGCGCAGGTATTCGGTCAGCAAACTGACCGTGAGATAATCGGGTTCAGCCATGATGATGCCTCTTTGCTAGTTCTACCGTCTGAATCATCAGCGCGGCGATGGTCATGGGACCCACGCCCCCGGGCACCGGCGTGATCGCCGATGCCACTTTGGCCACACTGTCAAAATCCACGTCGCCGACCAGCTTGCCAGCGGCATTGCGATCCATCCCCACGTCGATCACCACGGCGCCGGGTTTAACGGCTTCCGCAGTGACAAACTGCGCCCGGCCAATCGCGACGACCAGAATATCGGCTTCGCGGGTGACCGCAAATAAGTCCGGGGTCTTGCTGTGCGTGACCGTCACCGTCGCATCGGCGTTCAACAGCAGTGCCGCCATCGGCCGCCCGACAATGTTGGAGCGGCCAATGATCACGGCGCGCTTGCCGGCAACGGTGATGCCGTAATGCTTCAGCAGCGCCATGATGCCAAACGGCGTCGAGGCGACCACGCCCGGATTATTTTCCCACAACCGGCCGACGTTGTAGGCATGGAACCCGTCAACGTCCTTGTCCGGGTCGATTGCCGCGATCACCGCGTCCGGGTCGACCTGTTCAGGCAGCGGCAGCTGGACCAAAATCCCGTCGATGGTGGCATCGTGATTCAACTCGTCCACTACTGCAAGGACCTCAGCCTGGGTCGCCGTTTTCGGCAGGTTCCGCATGATCGAGTGAATGCCAAGCTGGTCGGCGCGGCGCTGCTTATTGCGCACGTAAATGGCGCTGGCCGGATCATCGCCGACGAGGACCACCGCCAGGCCCGGCACGATGCCACGGGCCTTCAGTGCCGTCACTTCAGTTTGCAGGTCAGCCATTAAAGCGTTAGATGTTTGTTTGCCGTCAAGAATCGTTGTCATGGTTGTTCCCCCTTGTGTATCGTGCCAGTGCTCGTCGAACTTCATTACATTCTACCTAGATTACGCAGGGGCCGTCCATGGTTCTCATCAGAATGACGCCTGATTACTAAAAAAGGCCACCGCGGTCGCGGCAGCCAGCGTTCATTCAGGCCTGCACAAAATGGCCCAAGATGCCGTTGATAAACTTGGCGTCTGTTTCGTCGCTGTAGGTTTTAGCGAGCTCTAGCGCCTCGTTCACCGCGACCTTGTCCGGGACGTCTGGGACCTGTTGAATCTCAAACAGCCCAAGGCGCAACAAAATGAGGTCCGTTTTGCTCAACCGCTGCAGGGTCCAACCCTTTTTTAACTTGGCGCTAATTTGCGCGTCCAGTTCGTCCTGGTGAGCAAGCACGCCGTCAACCAGCGTGGTGAGGTAAGCGGGCGCTTCTTCATCCTTGGGCAGAGCCTCTTCGTAAACCGCGCTGCGGTCGGCATCAGCGTTGCTCGCAATGGCAAACAGCGCCTTAAACGCTGCTGCTCGGGTATCATGTCTATCTAGCATTACTTGTCTTCCTCTGGATTGGCATCATCCGCGTCACCCGCGAATAAGTTGTCAGGATCGAGCTTCGGGGCCTTTTCCGGCACCACGCCGACCACGTGAACGTTGACCTCATCCAGCGTCAAATCGGTCATGTAAAGCAGCTGCTCGCGTAATGTCGACTGCATCGCCATCGCAACCTTCGGCACTGAAACGCCGTAGTCGAGATAGACATACACGTCGGCGGTCAACCGCTTGCCGTCCACGGTCAGGTCAACCCCTTTGCCGTGGTTGGCCCGGCCGAACCAGGAATTGATCGTGCTGGCCATCGTGCCGCGCATTTGATAGACGCCGTCCACCGAAACCGCCGCGATTCCCAGAATCACTTCAAGGACTTCCGGCACGATTTCGATCGTGCCTTGCGCATCAGTGCGATTTGCCAGAATGATATTCGAATCTTCAGCCATGAGCTGCCTCCTAAAAATTACGCGCGGGAGATGTATGTCCCATCTTGCGTGTTGATAGTCAAAACGTCGCCTTCATTGATAAAGAACGGCACCTGAACAACCAAGCCAGTTTCCAGCGTCGCCGGCTTCGAGCCGCCTGAACTGGTGTTGCCGCGGACGCCAGGCTCGGTGGCTGTGACGGTCAGATCAACGGTGTTCGGCACTTCAACGCCCAGCGTTTCGTTGCCGTGCATCATGATCTTGACTTCCATGTTTTCCTTCATGTACTTCAGCGCATCCGTCAGCTCTTCGGCGGGCAGTGTCAGCTGTTCGTACGTGGTGGTGTCCATGAAGACGTAAGAATCCCCGTCGGCATACAAGTACTGCATGGTTTTCGTATCGATCTGCGCCTTCTCGACTTTTTCGGTCGAACGGAAGGTCTTTTCTTGAACGGCACCGGTGCGCAGGTTCTTCAAAGTCGAGCGCACGAACGCGGAGCCCTTACCAGGCTTAACGTGCTGGAACTCGACGATGCGCCAGAGGTCACCATCGACTTCGATGGTCAGACCGTTTTTAAAATCGTTAACAGAAATCATGTAATTCCTCCACTTATCTTCTTTAGCTAACACTAACTATATCAATCGCCAAAAGCCCTTGCAAGGAAAAGGCGGCCGCTTACTTGCGGACCGGGACCACCAGCAGCTCGCTTGGCGCCGGCGTCGTCAGGTACTTGGCCCCGCTCTTGGTGATCAAGAGGTCGTCTTCGACCCGCACGCCGCCGAGGTCAGGAATATAGATGCCAGGCTCATCGGTTTCGACGTTGCCTTCTGCCTGCGGCGTGTTGGCGTATGGGCCCCAGGCCCCTGGGCCTTCATGAATCGACAGGCCGATGCCGTGCCCGGTGCCGTGGCCGAAGTACTGGCCATAACCCTTGTCTTCGATGTACTGGTGCGCAAAGCCGTTGATGGCCTTGCCCAAAACGCCTGGTGCCATCATAGCCGCGGTCGCCTTGTTGCAATCATAAACAATCTTGTAAACCGCTTTGAGCTTCTCGTCTGGCTCACCCACCGCAAAGGTCCGCGTGATGTCGGAGACATAGCCTTGGTAGATGCAGCCCCAGTCCAGGGTGATCACGTCGCCGTCTTCGATTTTTTTGTCGGTAGCGGCACCGTGCGGCATCGCGGCGCGCTTGCCGGAAGCCACAATCGTTTCAAATGACGTGCCACTGGCACCCAGCGAGCGCATGTAAAAGTCCAAGTCGGTGGCCACCTGCAGCTCGGTCATGCCAGGCTTGATGGTGTCCAGAACGTGCTGATAGCCGGCCTCAGCGATTTGAATCGCCTTTTCGATCAGCTTTAGCTCATCTTCGTCCTTGACCTCGCGCAGCGCAGGCACCACGTTGGTCGTCGCTTGCCAGGTCACATTGGCCGGCAGCTTCTGGAAGTCTGCGTAAGTCATCACGTCGGCTTCAAAACCCAATGTCTTCAAACCGTTGGCGTCGGCAATCACGCCCGCTTCGCCCAACAGGCCGTGCGAGTGAAGCACCAATTCCGCATTGTGGACCTCGACTTTGACCTGCTCAGTGAACCGCGAATCGGTAATAAACCAGGCGTAGTCCTGGGCGACCAGCAGTGCACTTTCGTTGCCGGTAAAACCGGTCAGGTACGTGACGTTGACCGGATCCGTAACCAGCAGTGCGTCAACTTTCAGTGCAGGCAGCTCGGCCTGCAGGTTTTGTAAACGGGACATGTGATGAACCTCCTTGGAAGAAATGAAGTGCGGGTGGGGACTTGTAATCGGGCTACGTGCGCCGTTTCTCGCACCTTGACTAATCGGGCTACGGGTTCGCAACGGGGAAGTGGGTAGCTACGCTCGAGGCCTCGCCGCCAAAGAACGGCGGCAATGCCTCGAGCTAGGCTACCCATTCCCCTAAGTGCGCGAACCCTTCGCACCTTGGGTATAAAAAAGCACCCCGTCACCGGAGCGCTCTTGATTATTCAGCTTTTGCTTCTGCTGGATAAACGGATACTTGCTTCTTGTCGCGGCCAAGGCGTTCGAACTTAACAACGCCATCAGCTGTTGCAAAGAGCGTATCGTCGCCGCCACGGCCGACGTTTACACCTGGGTGGATCTTGGTGCCGCGCTGGCGGTACAAGATGTTCCCAGCCAAAACGAATTGGCCATCAGCGCGCTTGCTGCCAAGACGCCGACCTGCAGAGTTACGGCCGTTAGAAGTCGAGCCGCCCCCCTTATGGTGAGAGAAGAACTGAAGATTCATTTTCAACATTGTGTACACCTCCGAAATTGAATTAGGCTGTTTTGGTTGAAATCGAGAGATAATCGCCGTAGCTTTCTTGGATGCTTTGCAGGGACAGCAGCAAATTCTCTAGGAGAATCTGTGCGATGTGCGCCTGCTCCCCATCCTGGGGTTGATCCAAGGTCAGTTCCAAGTGGCCGCCGTTGACTTCATCAGCCTTGACGTTGGGTTCAAACCCAGCCAAGGCCTCAATGCCGTTGACGGCGCCGATCGAGACTGCAGAGACCGCTGCGCAGACAATGTCATGGCCATATTCCCCTGAGTCGGCATGGCCGGTCAGGTTAAAATGAACAATGTCACCACTGGCATCCCGCTGAAAGCGTGCTTTGATCATGCGTTCACCTCATTAGGCGTTAATCGCGTCGATAACAACCTTTGTGTATGGCTGACGGTGACCCTTTTTCTGGTGTTGATGCTTCTTAGGCTTGTACTTGTAGGTAACAACCTTCTTTTCGCGCCCTTGCTTCTCAACTTTACCAGTAACGGTGGCACCAGCAATCGTTGGCGTGCCGATTTTGGCATCGCCCTCACCGCCGACCAAGATCACCTGGTCAAACGTGACAGTTGCGCCTTCTTCAACATCGAGCTTTTCGACGTAAAGTGCTTCCCCGACTTCGGCTTTGTACTGCTTGCCGCCGGTTTTGATAATTGCGTACATCTTGTGCACCTCCTGTTGCCCGTAGGCTTTTTCCCCTGAGGACTCGCCAAGCCAGGTGCTAGGCTTTGATACCTGACGTTGTGCGGTTGCAGATGAGGGGTGACAAATACAACGTAACGAGTTTATCAGATTAAACCCCTTGACGCAAGCAGAATCTGCGGCTTTGTCAAGGAAAAATCCTTGCCACTTGCGATGAAAGATGATTGTTGCCGACTGGCCGCTCGACTATACTGGTCTCAAGGAGTGTGGCGCTATGACGATTACCCTGAACATCCTCATTTTTCTCATCACCGGCGGGCTGCTCGCGACCACCCTCGCGCGGCTGAAGCAGCCGGTTGACTACGTGGTGACCGGGCTGGTCGCCCTGATCCTGCTGCTTCTCGCCAGCAAGTTCTTCGGCTGGGGCTGGTTTACCATTCTCTACCTGCTCTGGATGGTCGCCATCGTTGCCGGCTTGCTGGTATTGCGAACCTACCTGCGGGCAGAGAAAAAGGCCCGCTAAATGCGCGGACCCGCCCCTGCCAAGGACCTTAAGTATAGCATGATCCCGCAGGCAAAAAAATAACCCGAGACAATTTTGTCTCAGGTTAAGCTTGATTACCGATTAAGTTGCGCAACGGCTTGCTCGATCGTGGCACCGCGGCCAATGTGGTTTTGGTTGCTTGGGTCGATGGCAATGAACTGCTGCGTCTGGGTATCTAACTGAATCCGATATTTCATATATATTACCTCCATTCGTATCGCACATGAATGGGTTGTTTCAATTGCGACTGTCTATTACTTTACTATATTTATGTAAGCATGTCAAGCGCTGTCATTTTTAGTACGACAAAATCAGTCTTAAGTCTGAGAAGAGAATACTTTGGTGAAAACGCGTGTCTATCACCCATCGTTGTGCGAAGATATAATTATCATACCGAAACCGAGGTTGACTATGGAAACAAAACGCACTGCTAAAAAATTTGTCGATGTTCGCGGCGCCATCATCACCGGTGTCGTCGTCTTGATCCTCGGCGGGCTGTTGTTTGTCGCCCACCAGTGGCTCTGGGGGGCCCTCACCCTGGTGCTCGGCGGGTGGGTTAGCTGGCACATCCTGACGCACATCCCCACCAAGGACGGTCACCCCACCAACCGCTCGGACATCTCCCGGGCAGAAACAGATAACCACTTCCAGCCGCTGGACTGGGAACCGGTCAAGTCCGCACAGGACGCTGAAGCGCTGCTGACCAGCAAGCTGGGCGACCAGGACTGGCATACAGTCAGCGGCACCGTCGCGATTTCGGCGCCGATCCAGTTCGTCGTGGCAGCTTCTGACGGCACCACGAAAATCGTGACGGCGGCCGGGCAGATCATCGCCGATGACGGGAGTGATACCAATGAAGAAGGAAAATAAATTGGGCTGCGGCGGCGCCATCGTCCTGATTATTCTGTTCTCGTTTCTGGTTACCTACTGGTACGTGTTCGTGGCCATCGGCCTGATCGGGTTTGCCGTGTGGTACTACTATCACCGCAAGCAAACCGAAGCAAAGGCGGCGGCCGAGGCTAAGGCCAAGCAAGAACAAGCCGAGGCAGACGTCGCCGATCGGATCAGGCAGTTCAAGCAGCTGCTGGACGAAGGCGCCATCACCCAAGAAGAATTTGACCGCCAAAAAGCCAAGATCCTGGGCGAGCACGACGATTTGAACTTTTAGCGCATGACCTGTCGCCTACTGGGCGGCTTTTTTCTTTTCAAAGCTTCAAGGAGGCTTTTGACAATGGCACGTCATCCGGAAACGCCACAAGAAATGGCAAATAAGGCAATCATCAGCAAGCACCTCAACGCCTTGCTGCTGGCCCGAGGCACGACCCAGGCCAAGGTCAGCGACGCGACGCACATCCCTCGCAGCACCCTGACCGGCTACTTCAAAGGCACCACGACCCCGAGCGCGGTCAACGCCAGCAAGCTCGCCGCCTTTTTCGACGTGTCTCGCGACCAGATCGATCCGCGCTACGGTACGCCGGCCGGCGTTGGCGTCGTCGATTTGGCGGCTGACACCAACACCATTTTGTATCAAGGCAAGCCCTTGTCGCACCGCGAGCTGCTCCTGATCCGCCATACGCTAGACATAGCCAGACACAGCCAACCACATTAAAATAGCCGCATTCCTCGTTTGGAATGCAGCTTTGCTGTGCCAGCCGGGATTCGAACCCGGGACAAATGGTTTAGAAGACCATTGCTCTATCCAACTGAGCTACTGGCACATTGAACCTGTTTATTATACGGATGCGCCGCTGGCCCTGTCAACGCGCCCCGGCTTGAATGACAGGCGCCGCTCGGCTACACTGGTGCTATTAATGAAAAAGAAATGAGGAATCAATTTGAAACTCAACCAAAACGGCCGGATTCAAGCCGACCATGCCACTCAGCTCAAGGAACTGCAGGCCATCGGCTTTGCCCCTGACCTGGTGCAATCGCTGGCAGACGCTGCCAACGGCGCCTTTCGCAAACTTTTCCCAGAAGCTTTTAGTGAAACTGCCAAACAGCAAGCCTTAGCCGCCATCGCGGTAACCGACTCCCAGGACCTGGCACAGCTGCTGGCCAGCAAACCAAACCAGATTTCTCGCACCGACTTTTACGCTGTCGCCCTTCAGCTCCTGGGCTTTGAGGCAGGCACTGATTACCAGCTGAAAGATAGCCTCGCATTCATGGCTGAGACCAAACTGCCCGTAGTCGCCAGTGACATCACCACCACCGCTGACTTCTGGGCTGCCTTGTACCTGCTGCTGTGCACCCGCACCAAACACCTGGTGACGCTGATCGACGCGCTGGCCGCACGGGGCTTTTACCGCGATTTTCAGACTGGCAAGGCCACGCCCGAGTTCCTGTTCTTCAATGGTAAAGCGCAGGACGTATTTGACGCCCGCAAAGTATACCGCGAGGTGGTCTGGGTCGAATCCGACATGGACACCGACCACGACGGCAAGCGCGACATGCTGGAAACCACGATTTTTCGGCCGAAGGAAACTGACCAAGGGGTCAAAATGCCTGTATTATTTACCGCTAACCCCTACTTTCACGGCACCAACGATGTCGACTGGATCACCCACAAACCGGATCCTAAGCTGGCGGTGAAGACGCATTCCTACACCAAGGATGAAGTCACGTACCAGCCGGTGGCCCTCGCCGAGCTGCCGCACCAGCAAGTGAACGGTGAAAGCAAAACCGCCGAGGTCTACTCCGACCAAGGCGGCAGTTACATGTTCAATGACTACATGCTGGGCCGCGGCTTTGTCACTGTTTACTCTGGCGGGGTCGGTACGCGCGGCTCCGACGGCATGCGGTCGACCGGTGGCACCAGCGAGACCGACTCAGCCGTGGCCGTCATCCAGTGGCTCACCGGCAAGCGCCGTGCCTTCACGAACCGCACCGACGGTATCGAGATCAAGGCCTGGTGGTGCAATGGCAAAGTCGCGATGACCGGCAAGTCCTACCTGGGCACCCTGTCGATTGCGGCCGCGACCAGCGGCGTTGAGGGGCTCAAGACGGTCATCTCCGAATCCGCCATTTCCAGCTGGTACGACTACTACCGCGAAAACGGCCTGGTGGTCGCGCCCGGAGGGTTCCAAGGCGAAGATGCCGATGTTTTGGCCGTGGACACCTTTTCCCGGCAAAAGCAGGCCGGCGATCTGCTTAAAATCAAGGCAGAGTGGGACAAGACCCTGGCGGCCATCACGAAGGATCAGGACCGTGAATTCGGCGACTACACCAAATGGTGGGACGAACGCAACTACCGCAACAATCTGAAAAACATCAAGGCTGACGTCATCATCGAACACGGCCTGAACGACTGGAACGTCAAGCCAGCCAACGCGATTCGGTACTGGAACGGCATCCAGGACCTGCCCATCAACAAGAAGCTGTTTCTTCATCAAGGTCAGCACACTTACCTCGACAACATTCGCTCGCTGGATTTTGCCGACCAGCTGAACCTGTGGCTGTCCTACGAGCTGCTTGACGTTGATAACGGCGCCCCTTCAGCCCTGCCAAACGTCACGGTTCAAGACAACGTGGCACCCGAGACCTGGCACACCTACGACGAATTCGGCACCGCAGATGCGAAGCACGAAGACAAAACTTACAACCTGCAAGACAACATGGCCAGCAAGCGCGCCGGGTTCCCGGACAACGCCACCGCGATTTTCAATGAGGATAAGGAAGACTCAGACGGCTTTGAGGCTGAGATCATTAAGCCAGACTCTAAGTACAACGGTGCGCGGCTCTGGCTGGACCTGCCGGCCGACACTCACGATGTCACGCTTGAAGGCGTCCCGCATCTGAAACTGCGCCTGTGGATCGATCAGCCGACCGCGATTTTGTCCGCGCGGCTGGTCGACGTCGGTGAAGCCAAGCGCTTCGCCCCTGTAGCCGGGGTCGTTGATCCCGCTGGTTGGGACCTGGGCTACGACTACAAGGCCGTCAGCATCCAGGAGTTCAAGCCGGCCAAGGAAACGGATAGCAAACTGGTCTCCTTCGGCCACGTCAACGTTCAAAACCAACAGAACGCTTACGAGAACGTCCCGGTTAAGCCGGGTGAACCATTCACCGTAGACTTCGATTTGCAGCCGACTCACCTGCATCTGCCAGCCGGCCGCCACCTCGCCCTGATCATCCATGGTGCCGATATGGCCCAGACCCAGCGCACGGAAACGGTGGTCAACTTCCACATCGATCTGGCAAACAGCACGCTGACACTGCGGTACCGGAAGTAATACAAAAGCAGACCCAGCTGAGAATTTTCTCAGCTGGGTCTGTTTTTATTCATGGAAAGATTTTGGGCGGGGTACCTAATCGGGCCCCGGGTTCGCAGCTAACGCATGTCAGCCTGTAACTCGCTGCGCTCGGACAGGCTGATCAACGGGGGAGCAGCTAGCTACGCTGAAGGCCTCCCCGCCAAAAACCAGCGGTAATGCCTTCAGCTAGGCTACCTGTCCCCCTAAAGCCGCGAACCCTGCGCACCTTTTAGTACAGCTCCAAATATTGATCCCGTTCCCATTCGGAAACGCTCTGGCGGTAAGCTGCCCATTCGAGATCCTTGGAATCCACGAAGCTGTGGTACAAGTGGTCGCCTAAAGCACCACTGACGATTGGGTCGGCTTCCAGCGCCTTCAGTGCGTTGTGCAAGGTAGACGGCAAGTCTTGGATGTGGTTGGCCTTGCGCTCGGTGTCCTGCATCTTGTAGATGTTGCGATCGACCGCTTCCTCTGGATCAAGCTGGTTGCGCACGCCGTCGAGGCCGGCCTCGAGGACCGCCGCGATGGCCAAGTATGGGTTGGCAGTCGCATCAACCGAGCGCATCTCCAGGCGCGTCCCGAGCTTGCGGGACTGTGGCACGCGGATCAGCGGGCTGCGGTTGGTGCCGGACCAGGCGATGTAAACCGGGGCTTCAAAGCCTGGGACCAAACGCTTGTAGGAGTTGACCGTCGGGTTGTTGATGGCGGTCAAGCCGCGGGCATGGGCCAAGAGACCCGCCAAGAAGTGCATCGCGGTGCTTGAAAGCTGATCATCCGTGCTGGCGTCGTAAAAGGCGTTGCCGTCCTTGTCGAACAGGGACATGTTGATATGCATCCCCGACCCGTTGATGCCGTGGATTGGTTTTGGCATGAAGGTCGCGTACAGGCCGTGCTTGCGGGCAATGGTCTTCACGACCAGCTTGAAGGTTTGGATGTTATCGGCGGCGTCCACCGCATCGGCGTACTTGAAGTCGATTTCGTGCTGGCCAGGCGCAACTTCGTGGTGAGAGGCCTCAACTTCAAAGTTCATCTTTTCCAGTTCGAGCACAATGTCGCGGCGGCAATTTTCGCCCATGTCCAGCGGCGCAAAGTCGAAGTAGGACCCCTTGTCGTTAAGCTTCAGGGACGGGTCCCCGTTTTCATCCAGCTTGAAGAGGAAAAATTCCGGCTCTGGGCCGATGTTGAAGGCGGTGTAGCCGGCCTTGTGGGCGTCTTCCATCACGCGAATCAAGTTGTTGCGCGGATCGCCCATGAACGGCTTGCCGTCCGGCGTGTGGACACTGCAGATCAGCCGGGCGATCTTGCCGCCGTCGTTTTCCCACGGAAAAAGCAGCCAGGTGTCCAGGTCCGGGTACAGCAGCATATCCGATTCCTCGATGCGGACAAAGCCGTCGATCGAGCTGCCGTCGAAGGTGATTTTGTTGGCCAAGACCTTCTCCAGCTGGGAGACCGGCACTTCGACATTCTTGTTGATGCCGTTAATGTCGGTAAACATCAGGCGCAAAAATTCAACGTTTTGATCCTTAACACTCTGCCGGATCATGTCGGCAGTAATCGGTTCTTTAGCCATGAGCCACTCCTTTGCGTTTATCCTACAGTCTGAACCCAAATCCCTGCGTTGGACTATCCCCACGCGGGTTCAGCCGTCCCTGATTCAACAACTCCGAGCGAAGCGCCGCCCGGACTTCCTCGTCGGAAAGCTTTGTCTTCGGCTTTGGCTGCTTTTGGGCATCCCTCAGCTCGGCCAACGAAAACCCTGCCGCCAGCTGACTGTGGATCTCAACCAAGTCGTCAACGTCCTTCAAGGAGTACATGCGGTGATTACCAGGCGTGCGAAGCGGATGCAGCAACCCCTGCGCCTCGTAATAACGGATCTGCCGCGCCGTGAGGTCGGTGAGCGCGATCACTGTGCTGATCGGCAGCACCGCCCGCGTGCGAATATCACTGAGTTCCGGCATGGCAGTCCCTCCTTCACGCAGACAACCATACCAATAGACGAAAAAGGCGTCAACTGTTGATGTCAGATAACCTGACAAACAAATAAATTTTTATCTTCAAAGGCCTAGCTTAACCAGTTTGCGACCAAGGTATCGGCCTCCCGCAGCCCCTGGTCGGGCTCTGCAATCAGGTCCAACCAGTGCGTCGGCAGCTGGTGGCGAAAATACGTCAACTGGCGCTTGGCGTAATGCCGCGAATTCTTTTTGATCAGCGCGATTGTGTCTGCTAGGCTCGCCGCCCCGGCAAAATACGGCAGCCACTCCTTATAGCCAATGGCTTTGAGCGCCTGCGCATCCGACGCGCTGGTTTGAAGCACCCGCCGCACCTCGGCTTCAAGCCCTTCTGCCACCATCTGGTCGACCCGCTGATCGATGCGAGCGTAAAGCACGGCGCGGTCGGTCGTCAGGCCAAGCACCAGCGCGTCAAAAGCAGGCTCTGGAATAATCTGCGCAGAAAACTTGTGCCCGGTGGTTTCGATCACCTCGAGCGCCCGGATCACCCGCCGGCTGTTGCCCACCGGGATTTTGCGCGCGGCCTCAGGGTCTTGCGCGTTCAGCTGCGCCCACAGCCAGTCCTCGCCGCGGTCAGCCAAGGCCTGCTGCCACTTGCTGCGGGCGGGGCTTTCGGCGTGCTCCCCCAGCGGCAGCGCCAGGCGCAGCGCATTGAGGTAAAAGCCGGTGCCGCCAACGATGATCGGCAGCTTGCCGCGCCCTTTGATGTCGGCAATCGCCGCCTCTGCCCTTTTTTGAAATTGCGCGGCGGAAAACGGCTCGCCAGGCGCCACGATGTCAATGAGGTGATGCGGCACGCCTTCCATATCTTCCGGCGTGACCTTGGCGGTGCCAATGTCCATCCCTCGATAAATCTGAAAGGCGTCCCCGTTGATCACTTCGCCGTTAAACTGTTGGGCCAGTCTCACGCCGAGTGCACTTTTACCGGTGGCAGTCGGGCCGCCGATCATCAACACTTGAGTTTTCAATGGATTTTGCTCACTTTCTGTCATGTCATCTAGTATAATGAAATTAGCACCTAAAGTTCCAGAGAGGGAGGGATTTTCGTGAAGCACAAATTTTTGAAGGGGTTCCTGGTTGGCGTCGTCGCTTCGGCCGGCGCAGTGGCCAGCTCCGTGTTTGCATTCAAGAAGTCTTACATCGAGCCCGTAGAAACCAAAGTCGACGAGATCAATGAGAATCGGCGCAAGGCCAACCGCAAGCAGCACGCATCACACCAAGGCTAAGCACAATAAAACCCCTGCCAAAGCGCAGGGGTTTTATTTAGTCTTCAAATTCTTTGGCTTTTTTCGTTTTACCAGACCAGTTATCGTAGCCGCCCTTGAGGAAGTACAGGTGCTCGAACCCGGCCTTTTTCATGCGGCGCGCCGCCTTGACGGAAACGGCGCCAGTCAGATCGTACATGTAAACCGGCAGGTCCTTGCGCAGCTCGATCATCCGCTGCTTCAGCTGGGTGTACGGCAGGTCCCGTGCGCCCAGAATGTGGCCGGCGTCAAAGTCCTTTTTTTCACGCAGGTCAATGATCTGCGCCTTGCGCATGTTCTGCTCAAACTCTTCCGGCGTGATCTCGCCGCCGACTGACTTCAGGCGCGATTTCTGCCACTGTGTCAGCAGCCAATTTGCCGCCCAGACCAAAAGGCCCAGACCAATCAACACCAGCAAAAAATTCCCCATAACCAAAAACGTCCTTTCAATCGCCGTCTGCAGGCGGCACAAGTTAATTCTAGTGTATCACAAAAGCCTCAGGTATAGACCCGAGGCCGAAGGTTTTGCGTAAATTGTCCTATGGGCGCGCCAGACTGGCCGCACCGACCACGCCGGCCGTGTTGCCCAGCGTTGCCAGGCGCAGGTGGGTCGTGTTGCGGACGTTCGGGAACGTGAACTGGTCGAAGTACTTCTGCACCCGCGTGAGCAGGAAGTCGCCGGCTGCGGAAACGCCGCCGCCGATCAGCAGGTACTCTGGGTTCAGCACGTTGCCCAGGTTGCCCAGGCCAAGCCCCAGGTAGTAGCAAACCTTGTCAACAATCATCAGCGCCAGCTTGTCACCGGCCTGTGCGCAGTCGAAGACGATCTTGGAGGAAATGTCATCCCCGTCGTCGAGAATCTGCTTCAGCTTGGAGTCCCCGGCGTATTCTTCTGCCATGTCGCGGGCCACGTGCACGATACCCGTGGCCGACGCAACGGTTTCCAGGCAGCCGCGCTTGCCGCAGGTGCACATGTAGCCGTTCGGCTCAACGGTGACGTGGCCGACCTCACCGGCCGACCCCGCCACGCCGTGCAGCAGAATGCCGTCAGAGACAATGCCGGCGCCGATTCCGGTGCCCAAAGCAACCAGCGTGACGTTATCCGACTTGTCGCCGGCGCCCTTCCACTGCTCGCCCATCGCGGCGACGTTGACGTCGTTGTCGATGGCAAACGGGATGCCAGTGGCGGCTTCAATCTCGCGCTTCGGGTACTGCATGGTCTTCCAGTTCAGGTTGTAGGCGCCAATGACGGTGCCCTGGACCGAGTCGACTGTGCCCGGGGTCCCCATGCCGATGCCAACAAAATCATCGGCTGTCATATTGTACAGTTTCAGGTGATCTTGAATCGAGGCAATAATGTCCGGGATAATGTGACTACCCTCGTCCAGAATGTTGGTGTCAATGCTCCAGCGCTGCTGGATCTCGCCGTCCTCGGTGAGAATTGCGAACTTGCAGGTCGTACCGCCAAGGTCGACCCCCATCAATTTTTTGTCAGCCATTGCTTTTTCCTCCATCATCATTAATCAAGGGATGCTTTTCTTCCTGTTCGTGCTCGTGGCGCAAAATGATCTTGGCCGACGCATAGGTGCGGTCATCGATCAGGCTTGATTCGTGCAGGCGGTCCACTTCCACGGCGGCCAGCTCAATGTCCCAGAGCCGCTTACCGACGTGAATGTAAGTCCCGTAACGCTTAAGCAGTTGCAGTACATCGTAGAAAGTCTTCATAGCGCACTTCCAAAGGCGAAAATCAGCAGTGCCGCGCTGGCCGCGACCAGTGCGAACAGCGACCCGACTCGGCGCGGCATCGAGGTTTCCCCAAGGTTCGGGGCCCCCAGCGCGTAGGCGATCAGGAAGCCGCCGATGAAGCCGCCGATGTGACCGTAAATATCGACGCCGGTCATAAACAGATCGAAGACAATGTTCAGCGCCGCCAGCATCACGAACTGCCGCGAAATCGCGCGGATCCCGGCATTGTCGCGGTACCCGTCGTAAAGCATCAGATAGGCGCCCATCATGCCAAACAGCGCCGTCGACGCCCCTGCCGCCAGCCCCGTGGGGTTGAACGCCGCACTGGCGAGGTTACCGGTGAAGCCGGACACCAGATACAGCACTAAGAACCGCCAGTGCCCAAAAATCCGCTCGGTCAGACTGCCCAGGTAAAACAGCGTGACGCCGTTGACCAGAATGTGCATGAGCCCGATGTGAACAAAAATCGGCGTGATCAGCCGCCACCATTGGCCGGCCTCGATCAGCGGATTCCACCGCGCACCAAAGCGCACCAGCACGTAATTGTTCGTGGACCCGCCGTTCACGGTTTCAAGCAGGAACACCAACACCGTCAGGGCAAACAGTACGTACGTCATATACGGCTGATTCTTCAATCGTCTAAGTGAATATTGCAACCGCTTGGCTCCTTCCTGAGACTTCAGACAACAAACCGGCACCGGGTGGACCCGCTGCCGGCTGCCACAAGTGACCAGGGAAAAACGCTCCCAAGCTCACTAAATAGTTTAGCATCTTTGCCTGGCTTTTCCTAGCCAAGGCGCGGTGAACCCGGTCATTAACCGGGATTGGCGGCCTTTTGGTTATAGTTCTTCTCCGCCGGCACCTTGTACAGATCGTAGTAGTCCTGGAACATCAGCTTGGCGATGTCGTACGCGTAACTGGACATCTTCCCCAGGTTAGGGACGACGACCGCGACGGCGACTTGCGGATTCTTCGCGGGCGCGTAGCCGATGAAGCTCTGCGTGATGGCCTCGATCGGCTCACCATTGGGATTGGTCGGATTCGGCGTGAAGGTCTGCGCGGTCCCGGTCTTGCCGGCAACGCCCGGATTCAGGGAGCCCAGCGCCGTCCCGGTCGCGTAACCGGAGGTCCCATGAACGACCTGCCACATGCCCTGCTTGACCAAATTGATCTGGTCCTGGGTGTTCTTGACCTTAGACAGGACAGTCGGGGTGGTGGTGTCGAGCACTGGGCCTTCGCTGCCGTTGCTGAGGGTCTGGCTGACGCTCTTGACGATGTACGGCTTCATCCGGTACCCGTTGTTGGCCAGCGTGCTGACGTACTGAATCGCCTGGATCAGCGTGTAAGTATCAAAGTTCCCGTAGGATAAGTCCAGTGCCGAACCCACTTGGAACAGCCCGTCCATGGTCGTGGGCCCTTCCTGGCCGCTGATCTCTCCTGGCAGGTCGATGCCGGTTTTCTGACCAAGGCCGAACTGATTAAAGTACCCACGCATCTTGGTGAAGATGTCCTTGTCCATGAACAAATGAGAATTAGGTGCGTAATTAGCGTGCCCCTCCTTCATCGCCAAGTGCATCATGTACGTGTTTGAGGACACCTCAAGGGCCTTGGTCGCGTTCAGGGAACTAAAGGTGTTGATCCCATAGTCGGATTTTTTGACCGGGGTGTTCTTCAGGTAAATGGCGGTGTCGGCCTGGGTGTTGTTGTTGACCGTGATGACGCCGTCTTGTAGCGCCCCCAGCACCATGGCCGGCTTGACGATGGACCCCATCGCAAACGAGCGGTTCAACACGCCCAGCGAGTCGCTGGTGACTTCATGCGTCTTAGCGTCTTGGTGCAGCCCCGAAATGGCGAGAATTGCGCCGGTTTTGGGATTCATCGCGACGGCGTAAGCCCCGTCGGAGACGCTGGTCATACCGGCCGACTTCGCCTGGTTGAAGACGTTTTGGACGTCGGCATCCACCTTTTGCTGGTAGGCCGAGTTGATGGTGAGGTTCAGGTTGGCGCCTTGCTCGCCCTTGAACTCGGTGGTTTGGCTGACAATGTTGTTATTGCTGCCGATGCCGACCTCAGTCCGCGACTTGGCACCCTTCAACACGTTTTCGTATTCTTTTTCCAGGTAGGACGTGCCGACGCGGTCGTTGCGCGCGTACCCGTTGGCCAAATACTCGTTGACGGTTTCGGCAGGCAAGCCGGTTTTTTCCGAGGACACGGTGCCGATGATACTCAGCATGGACTTGCCGTTCGGATACGAGCGGTCCCAGTCGGTGCCCAGGTTAATGCCCGGCATGGCCGTCAGGTGCTCGCCGACTTGCGCGACCTCGTCCTGGGTCACGTCACGGTCCTTCAGGTAAACGGTCGTCAGCTGGGCAGCACCGTTCATCTTCTTATAAAACGCCGCGGCCGTTTTCTCCCGGTCGGAGTAGTCTGGCAGGTGCTTCATCGCGTAGGCCACTTCCGCCTTGTACTGCTTGCTGGTGTCGGTCGTAGTTTGAAGCGCCTTGGGCAGCTGGGCGATCACCGCTTTTTCGTTGGTCTTATCCGCCAGGTAGTAGTCCGCGTAGTCGCGCTTGCGCATACCAGATTCATCAATGGTCACGTACTTGGCCAGCTCATCGGCGGTTTGACGCATTTTTTCCGCCGCGACGCCGACGCTTTTGGTGTAGACGATGGCGCTGTTGGCCGCATTTGCCACCAGCAGCCGCCCTTCGGAGTCATAGATCTGACCGCGCGGCACGGCAGAGGTGACCACGGCGGAATCCGTCGAGTCTACATCCGCGCGAAACTTCGACCCGTTCATGATCTGCAGGTACGCTAACTGCGCCACCAGCGCGGCCAGCAGCAGAAACACGAAGAAGAATAAAATGTTGAGCCGAGCGGGAATGTGCGAGCGCTCGCGCTTCGGCTTGGGGGTACGAATGTATTTCACGGTCTCTCTCCTTTTGTAACCCTTCAAGTGTAGCAAAAACCGACCGGCTCCGCCACGCCTTGCTGGCTTTCATGTTACTATGGAACAAGCAAATTCGTGCGCTGGAAGCCTGAATGTTTACTCTTTTGTAAGCGCGCTGGAAAGGAGCCTGCCATGCGGTTGGTTCACTGGCTCAAACACCATCCCCTCGTCTTGGCCGCGTGCGTCCCGGCCCTGATCATGGCCGGCTACTACATCGCCACCAAAGTCTGGCCATTCGGGAACAATTCGATCATGACCGTCGACATGGGGCAGCAGTACATCGATTACTACAGCTACTACCGGCAAACCCTCTTCGGTCATCCGGGGCAGTTTTTCTACGCCTTCAACAAAGCCCTGGGCGGGGATGCCCTGGGGATCTGGGCCTACTATCTGATGAGCCCCTTCAACCTGATCCTGCTGCTGTTTCCGCAAAGCGCGCTGGATCTCGCCATCACGGTGATGACCCTCGCCAAGTATGCGGCCGCCGGGGCGGCCATGGGCCTGTACGTCAAGCGCCACGGCGGCGACTGGCCATGGGTCGTGGGGTTTGCCACCGCCTACGCCCTCTCCGGCTGGGCGCTGGCCAATCAGCTCAACTTGATGTGGCTGGACGCCGCAGTGTTCCTGCCAATGATTGCACTGGGCGTGGACACTTTGATCAAAAGGCTGCGGCCGTGGCCGTTTCTGGGCTGGCTGACTTTGGCCATCATCACCAATTACTACATGGCCTACATGACCGTGCTGTTCATTGTGGGCTACTTCGGCCTGCGTCTGATTGAAGCGCGACTGTCATTGCGCCAAAGCCTGCGGGCATGCGGCCGCTTCGCTGGCGCCGGGCTCTTAGCCGGCGGGCTGTCAGCGTGGCTGCTGCTGCCGACCGTTTTCCAGCTCGGCCAAAGCAAAGGCACCTACACCGAGACCCACATTCGCTGGACGCACTTTGACACCACGCCGCTGCAACAGCTGGGCAAGTTTTTCGCCGGCTCGTTTTCCTACGGCCAAATGCCGTCGGGGCAGGCCAACATTTTCATCGGCGGCATTGCGCTAATCGGCTTTTTGCTTTACTTCTTCACCAAGGAGATCCGCTGGCAGGAAAAAGTCTACGCGTTCCTGTTCACCGCCTTCCTCGCCGTGTCGCTCAGCTGGTCGCCGCTTGACCTGCTGTGGCACGGGATGCAGTATCCGGTCTGGTACCCATACCGCTTCTCGTTCGTGGTGTGCTTCTGGATGATGGCGCTGGCCTGGCGTGCGCTGCGCCTGCGGCCAAACGGGATCACCGTGCCCCAGCTGCTGCTCAGCCTAGTGGTCTTCACCGCACTTGACCTGACGGTGTTCCTGCGCCGGGCCCAGTACCCTTACCTCACCACTAATACCATCTGGCTGACCATCATTTTGGACGCGCTGGCCCTGGTGGGGCTGGCCATGCTGTCGGACCGGCGGCCGGCTTTTGCCATTGGCGTCTGCTTGCTGATGCTGGTCGATGCCGGCAGCAATGCGGTGCTCACCTTGAACCAGCTGTCTTATATCAGCCACTCGGATTATCACACCTACACTGAAGCGCTACGCAGCGGCATCGCGGCCGCGAAGGCGCATGTCGGCGATGACGATCGCATTGGCAAAACCACCTTGCGCTCGAAAAATGACCCGATGCAGGTGGGTTACCTGGGGACCGATCAGTTCACGTCCATGATGGAACCGGCCGCCCCTAAGTTCTTCGGGGCCATCGGTCAAAGCGCCGGCGATGGGTTTGTCGCTTACACCGACGGCACAGTGATCACGGATGCTTTACTGGACCTCAAAGGGTTTATCACCCCGCGCCTCGACGCACCGCTAAGCATCTTTCTCCCCCAGGTCTCTGCCCGGCCTGACCTGTTCGACTACAATCAGGTCGCCCAAACCACCGCCTTCACGGTTTACGAGAACCCGTACGCGCCAGGGCTGGGGTTTGTCGCTTCAAACCGGATCCTGAAGACCACCCTCATGGCGTCTGAACCGGTGATCAATCAGGAGCGCATTTTGGCCGCGCTGAGCGGCGGCCAAACGGTTCCTGATTTGTTCACCGCTCAACCCCTCAGTCCGATGGCAGTCCATGGCGGCACCGTCAGTGCTAACAACGTCACCAAAAAGCCGGTGGCCAAGCAGACCACCGTCACGTACACCTTCACCGCCAGCACCACCGACCCTTACTACTTGCAAATTGGGGCTAACTTCACCGACAACTTGGTGAGCCTGACGCAAAACGGCCGCAGCGTGCCGATTTACGACACCTTCCGCGACCGCGAGCTGCTGAATGTGACCCCGAGTGCCCCAGGCAAGAAGCAGACCCTGGTCTTTACGCTGAGCAAAGACAGCGCGGACTTCGGCGATCTCCGCCTGTTCAGCTTAGACATGTCAAAAACGGCAGTGCAACTGAACGCCCTGAAAGACCAGGCCTGGCAGCTCACAAACCGCACCGACCGCGGTCTGACCGCAACGGCCACCGCCACTTCAAAGCACCAGGTCCTCATGACCTCGATTCCTTACGCGGCCGGCTGGCGAGTCAAAGTCGATGGTCAGCCGGTCAAGGTGAAAAAAGTCCTCGGCTATTTGATGGCGATCCCGCTGACCAAGGGCCAACATGACATCACCATGACCTACACCCCGCCGTACTTCTGGCCAGGGGTCCTGATCAGTTTGGTGGCGATTGGGCTGCTGCTGCTCTGGCTGCGGTTCCCGCCGCGCGGTACGCCGGTCGCCCCAGGTCGGCTCCGCTCACGCCATTAAAAATGCGTTGCTCTTCGTTTGAGCAACGCATTTTTTATCTGGTGACCCGGACTGCCCAAATCACTGATTGGCTTCCCCGTTCTGCTTGACCAGCCCGTGCTTGAACGCATAAATCGCCGCCTGGGTGCGGTCTTCAACTTCCAGCTTGGCCAGGATGTTTGACACGTGGGTCTTCACCGTTTTAAGCGTAATGAACAGCTCATCGGCAATTTCCTGATTCGACTTGCCCTGCGCGATCAGCATCAGGACCTCGCGTTCGCGGTTGGTTAGCTCATCGGCCAGCTCCGGCGCCTGCTTTTTGGTCAGGCGGTTCATCATCTTGGTGGTGACCTGCGGATCAAGCGCGGAATCCCCGGCCGCGGTCTTACGGATCGCGGCGGCGATTTCCTCCGCGGTGGCGGTTTTCAGGATGTAACTGGCCGCCCCGGCTTCGATGGCCGGATAGACTTTTTCGTCATCGATAAACGAAGTCAGGATGATGATTCGCGCCTCGGGCCAAGCCGCCAGGATCCGCTTGGTCGACTCGATGCCATCCATGTTCGGCATCACCAGGTCCATCAAAATCACGTCAGGCCGCAGCGCCAACGCCTTGTCGAGGCCCTCTTTGCCATCGGCCGCTTCGCCGACAACGGTGATGTCATCTTGCACCCCCAGGTACGTCGACACGCCCAAGCGCACCATTTCGTGGTCATCAACGATCAATACTTTAATCATGTGCTTCTTCCTTTGTTAACGGCACGCGGATCTCGACGCTCGTCCCTTGCTTGGGAAAGCTGATCACCTTCGCGGTGCCACCAATGGCCGCCGCACGCTCCGAGATGTTCGACAGCCCGTAGCTGCCGGTGGTATTTTCTGTTTTGGGATCAAAGCCGACCCCATCATCGACCACGCGCAGCACCACCGTGGCCTCGACCTGTTTCAGGTAAACCTCCAAGTGTTTGGCCTTAGCGTGGCGCAGGGTGTTCGAGAGCAGCTCCTGAACGATGCGAAACAGGTTGTCCTCACTGCCATGGGACAGGTGGATATCCTGCAAGTCCCAGGAAATCGCGATTTTGATTTTGGTCTGCAACTCCTGAAGCAGGCTGATAATGCCGTCTTTCAGGGACTTGCCGGCCAGATTGGTCGGCCGCAGGTGGAGCAGCAACGCCCGCATCTCCGACTGGGCCTCGTTGATCACGCCTTCGATGGTTTCAATCTGCTTGGCCTCTGGCGCGTCTGGGTTATCCCGGTCGACCACGCTGCGCAGCGCCGACAGCATCATCATCGCCGCAAACAACTGCTGCGAAACGGAATCGTGCAACTCGCGGGCCAGGCGGTGGCGCTCCTCGGTGAGGATCTGCTCTTTGGTCTGGCCATCCAGGACCACCGGGGTGTTGGAATACCGCTCGATTTCCTGCTGCAAGCGTATCATTTTTTGCCGCAGGGCTTCAAGCTCCGCCGCCACGTCCTGGCCGAGCGCGGCCTTCGCCTGACTTTGCCTGGCGAGTACCAGTGCGTCGGTTTGGCCGGCGACCAGCTGCGTCAAGCGGCGAGTCAGCTGCCGGTGCTGGTACTGGTCAAACGCCGACTGCAGGGTGGTGGCGATTAGGCCGATCAACACTGCGCCGGTGATCAAGTACGCAGCCAGTGGCATCCCCAGCACTTGCGTCATCAGCAGCGCCAAGAACTGTCCCCCCGCTGCGACACTCACCAGGAACACCAGCCCAAGTTCCAGCGCGGCCGTCGCCAGCGTGACCGTCGCGAAAGTCCAACTTATTTGCTTCAGCCTCATACCGACAGCACCTCCAAATCACCAATCAACACGTTGGTGAGGATGTGCACGCGGCGCTTGGCCGTGTCGTAATCATCGCTGTATTGCCGCACGGTTTGGTTATGCAGGCCACATTCGGCGCCGTCGACCGACAAGGTGCCGGCCAGCGCGGAGTGATCGACCATGACGCCGACACCGACTGGCACTAAGATGCGCGTCTTACCGATGCCTTTGCGGACCACGATTGTGGCATCGCCCTGTGGCAGCAAGGTGTTGCCCAAGTCAATAATGGTATCACCAGCCGCCACGGTGATGTTGATGTCATCCCATTCATACGTTGAGCTGCCAATCGTTTCATCACCAAACCAGGGATGGCGCGTGGTGGTGCCGCCCTTGGCAGTCGGCGCCACCACGTGAACGGCCGCGTAGTGTTTCTGCTGCCAAGGCAGCCGTCTGCCATGCTTGCCAGACAAGCCGAACAAGGCGCCGACCAGCCCCACAAACAGAATGACCCAAATCATCGGGTTGATAAAAATACCCACCGCCAGGAGGACGCCGCCAAGCAGCAGCCAGAACGTGCGCCAGAAATGACCCTTGATGCCGATCACCAAGGCAATCAGCCCGCTGGCGACGCCGATCCAACTGGCGGGATTGGTGACGATCTGGTAGCCGAGTACCATGGTCAGTGCGATTTCAATGATCCAAAATAGTTGCCATCGCCGCTTCACGCTGCCGCCTCCTCCGTTTCCTCCAGTATACCCAAAAATCGGCATGGGACCGTCCGCCCAGAGGCCGATTTTGGGAATAAAGCTTGGTTGCACCTAATTGGCCTAAAACCGTCGGTCCTGCGCACCTTGAGTAATCGGGCTCGGAACGGCAACGCCCGAGCGTCTAGCTACGCATACGCCCTCACCGGCAAAAAACGCCGGCAATGACGTATGCTAGGCTAGCCGTCGGGCTAAGTGCGCCGTTCCTCGCACCTTTGTTTAATCGGGCTACGGGTTCGCAACGGGGAAGTGGTTAGCTACGCTCGAGGCCTCGCCGCCAAAGACCAGCGGCAATGCCTCGAGCTAGGCTACCCATTCCCCTAAGTGCGCGAACCCTGCGCACCATACAAAAAAAGTGCGTCACCGCACTTGGTTTGATGATTAAGCTTCGACTTTGACGATTTTAACGTTCATCGCGCCACCCGGCGTTGCGATCGAGACGTTTTCGCCAACTTTCTTGCCAATCAGGGCCTTGGCAATTGGGCTGTCGTTTGAGATTTTGCCATTGAATGCGTCCGCCTCAGCCGCACCGACGATTTCGTAAGTTTCTTCCTCGTCGTCGCCGTCCTCCACAAAGGTGACCTTCTTGCCGAGTGAAACCTCGTCCTGAGGCACTTCGTTGGAGTCGATGATCTCGGCGTAGTGGAGCATGGTCTGAACCTGCACAATGCGGGTCTCGAGCGTCGCCTGTTCGTCCTTGGCGGCGCTGTATTCAGAGTTTTCAGACAAGTCGCCAAAGCCGCGGGCAACCTTGATGCGCTCAACCACCTTGGGGCGCTCGACGGTCTTTAACCGTTCCAGTTCGTCCTCAAGCTTTTTTTTACCTTCTGCGGTCATTGGATATGTTTTATCTGCCATAATTTTTCCTCAATTCTTTTGTCTAAGCTGATAGTAACGGATTTAGCGAATTTGTCAATTCACTCGCTCAGCCCGCGGGCCGCTAAAATCGCCCGGATCTTGGTCGTGAGCAAATCGATGGCGACCATGTTGTGGCCCCCTTCTGGCACCACGATGTCGGCGTAGCGCTTCGTCGGCTCAATAAACTGATGGTACGACGGCTTCACCGTTTTCAGGTACTGGTCGATGATGTCGTCCAAAGACCGCCCGCGCTCGCGCATGTCGCGGCGAACGCGACGGATGACCCGAATGTCGTCATCGGTGTCAACGTAAACCTTGATGTCCATCAGGTTGCGCAGCTCCTCATCGGCGAGGATCAAGATGCCCTCGACGATGATCACGTCTTTTGGTTCCATGTGCACGACCTCGGTCGATCGGTTGTGAATGGTGTAGTCGTACACCGGCCGGTCGATCGCGCGGCCAGCGATAAGCGCCTCGAGCTGGTCATGCAGGAGCGGTGTGTCGAAGGCTAGCGGGTTGTCGTAGTTGATCTTGCGGCGCTCTTCAAACGGCAGGTCGCTTTTCTTATAGTAAGCGTCCTGCGCCAAAAGCAGCAGCGAGTGGCCTGAGAACTGGTTGAAAATGGCGCGAGACACACTGGTTTTGCCGCTGGCGGAGCCGCCGGTGACGCCGATCACGATCGGTTTTTGTTTCATCAGTTAGCCCCCTGACCGTTGTCGGCGGCAAACGCTGCTGTGTTCACATTCTGCTCGGCCAGCGTGTGAGCGTAGCGGATCTCACCCGTCTTCAGGTTGGCCACGAAGTACAAGTACCCGGCGGAACGCTGCAGCGGTGTCAGAACGGCTTTAATGGCCGACTCTGACGGCGAGTTAAATGGTCCCGGCCCGTATCCCTTGTTGCGATACAAGTTATAAGGAGAATCAACGCTCGTGTCCTTGTTCGTCAGGTGGGTCGAATGTTTGTTCAATGCGTACATCACTGCCACGTCTGACTGAAGCGGCATCCCCGCGTCAAGGCGGTTGAAGAAGACGCCGGCAATCTTGCCACGGTCCAAGTCATTGACACCTTCACGCTCAACCAGGCTGGCCAGGGTGAGCACTTCTTGCACACTCAGCTTTTGTTTTTGGATGTTGGCCATGTACGGCGTCAGCACCGCGTTAGTCTTGTTGACCATCTGAGCGATCAGGGCCTGCGCGGATTCATTTTCCGTCACGGTGTAAGTCGCCGGGAACAGGTAGCCCTCGAGTCGGTAGCGCACGCCCTTGGCCTTGCCGGCACTTTCCAGCAGCTGCGGATAGGCTTTTTGCAGGCGCTTGAAGAAAGCCTCATCCTTCAGCGCGGCGATGAAGTTGGCGCGCGTCAGCTTGGGGTCTTTCTTGTGCAGCTTGGCCGCCGCGTCCGCGATGGTCTCCGCGTCCACCCCTTCTTTGACCAGCACCGTGCCGATGCCGGTCGTGCTGCTGCCGCCGCGCAGCGTGTCCAGCATTTCCTGCATGGTATTGGCCTTGGTGAAGCTGTACTGGCCGGCCTCATAGCTGGGCACATTATGGAATTTGACGTAGAACTTAAACACCAGCGCCGACTTGATCAGCCCTTTTTGCTGAAGCTTGGTCCCGATCTCGTCGGTCGACTCGCCGGTTTTGACCGTCACGAGGATTGGTGCCTTCGCCGCTTTATCCGCCGGCTGAAGCGCCGAGTGGACAAAGACCCCTGCCATCAGCACGACCAGCACCAGCACCGTCAGTCCGATCCCGATCACCCAGCGAACCACGTGCCTTGACGCTTGGTCGACTTGGTGGTCGCGCCTGCGTCTCTGATTGGAACTTGGTTGTTGCTCCACGTTTCTCCTCCCATCCCGGCGCAATGTACAAAAAGGCAGCCCAGAAGCGGGCTGCCTCATGCAGCGGATTACGCCCGAAAACCTACGTGAATTATACAAAAGCCCGCCGCAAAATGCGACAGGTTTTCGCCACCACCACGCGATTGTAACCGGGATTTAACGAATGACTGCGCCTAACTCTGACTTCAAGGCGGCCTCGACCCGGTCGTTCGCCTTGGTGACCTCATCGTCAGTCAAGGTCGCATCCTTGCGGCGGTAGGTCAGCGTGTACGCCAGACTCTTCAGCCCTGGTGCCAGCTTCTTGCCGCTGTAGACATCAAACAGGTGCGCATCCTGCAGGAACTTGCCGCCATTTTTGGCGATCACGGCCTGGATCTCCGCATTGGTGATATTCGCGGTGACCTGCACGGCGATGTCGCGGGTGACCGACGGGAACTTCGGTGCCGCAACAGCGGTCATCTCCGTGCGACTAGCCGCCAGCAGCGCATCCAGATTCAACTCGAACACATAGGTCTCGTTGATCTTTTGCGCGCGCTCAAACTGCGGGTGGAGCCGGCCAATCAGCCCAATCACTTCACCATCCAGCACCAGCTTGGCACTTTGCCCTGGGTGCAGCGACGGGTCGTCAACCAGCGCCTGGTACTCGACTGGCCCGGCGAGCCGGTAGTCTGCCAGCAGACTGTCGACAATCCCCTTCACATAGTAAAAATCAACTGGCTTAGCGGCCTGATGCCACCCCGCCTGAATCACATTACCGCTGAGTGCCCCGGCGATGTACTCGACCTCTTGCGGCCGGGTATGCCCGGCACTTCGAGGGAAGATCCGGCCTTGCTCATAAAGGGCCAAGTCGGTTTGCTTGCGGGCGACATTATAAGCCACCGCATCGATCAACCCGGAGACCAGGTTGCACCGCAGCGTCTGGTGGTCTTCGGTCATCGGGAAGGCCACATGGGTCTCCTCACTGTCGTCGATGGCAAAGGCGGCGGCCTTTGCCGGCGTCGTCAGCGCGTAAGAAATGATTTGGGTGAGGCCGAGGCCTTCCAGCAGCTTGCGGCTGCGCTTGCGGCGGGCCTGACTGGCCGTGAACTCGCCGACGGTCATGGTCGTCGTCGGCAGTGTGCTCGGCAGGTTGTCAAAGCCGTACAAGCGCGCCACTTCCTCAATCAGGTCAGCTTCGATGTGAATGTCCCAGCGGCGCGTGGGCACCAGCACGGAGAACAAGCCGTCTGCTTCGGTCACCTCAAAGCCCAGGCGGTCGAACAAGCCCGTCACGGTCTTGGCATCCAGCTGCGTGCCTAAAATGTGGTTGATGCGATCCAGCGAAATGTCCACTTCGACCGGCTCTGGGTCCACATGGCTGGCGCTGATGGTGCCAGTCGCCACTTCCCCGTCGCCGAGCGCGGCCATCAGCCGGGCCGCCTCGTCCAAAGCCTTGTTGATGCTGCCCACATCGATGCCTTTTTCAAAGCGCGACGAGGCTTCAGAGCGCAGGTTGTACCGCAGCGCCGTTTTGCGGATCGGCGTGCCGGCAAACATGGCTGCCTCGATGGCGACGGTGGTTGTTCCTGCGGTGATTTCCGAGTTCAGCCCGCCCATGACCCCGGCCAGCGCGATGGGCTTTTCGCCGTTAGTGATGACGATGTCGTCTGGGGTTAGCTCATGATCATTGCCATCAAGCGTGGTGAGCGGCTCGCCTGGCGTTGCCCGACGGACCAAGATCTGTTTGCTGCCGAGTTTATCGTAGTCAAACGCGTGAAGCGGCTGGCCATAGCCGAGCATGATCAGGTTGGTCACGTCAACGATGTTGCTGATCGGCCGAATGCCCGCGTTCCAAAGGCGGCGCTGCAGCCACAGCGGGCTGTCTTTGATCGTGATATTGTCGACCACGCGCATCTGATAGGAAGGCGCATCCTTTTCATCAGCGACTTTGACGCTCAGGTAGTCGGCCACTGGCTTGCCGGTTTCAACGACCGGCTTGTCCTCAAAGTGCGGCTTGTTGCCGTAAGTGGCGCCGACTTCCCAGGCCACCCCGCGCATGCCCAAAGCATCAGCGCGGTTCGGCGTGATTTCAAAGTCCAGCACGGCATCTTCCATCCCCAGGGCCTTGAGGGCATCGCTGCCGGGTTCAAGCGGCTCGTCAAAGACATAGATGCCGGCATCGTAGGCTTTAGGTGCAATGTCGTTGGAAAAACCGAGCTCCTGCAAGGCGCAGATCATGCCGTCAGATTCAACGCCGCGCATTTTGCCGCGCTTGATCTTGACGTTATCACCGATACGGGCGCCTGGCAGCGCCACAATGACCGTCTGGCCTTCCTCGATGTTTGGCGCACCGCACACGATCTGGCGCGGCTCGTCTTCACCGGTGTCGACCATGGCCACATGCAAATGGTCGGAATCAGGGTGCATTTTCAAGCTGACCACGCGGCCGACCACAACCTTCTTCAGACCGTCAGCCATGCGCGACACCGAATCGACCTCAATGCCGGTACGCGAGACCTTGTCCAGCAGTTCTTCGGGAGTGGCAGGAAAATCGACCAGTTCTTTTAACCAATCATATGAAACCTTCATCGCTTAACCCTCCTCCTTGAACTGTGACAGGAACCGCACGTCCCCTTGGTAAAAGCTGCGGATGTCGTCAATGCCGTATTTCAGCATGGCAAACCGGTCTGGGCCCAGGCCAAACGCAAAACCGCCGTACACGTCGGCGTCCACGCCGGCGTTGGTCAGCACGTTCGGGTGGACCATGCCGGCCCCGAGAACCTCGATCCAGCCGCTGTACTTGCAAATCGCGCAGCCCTTGCCGTTGCAGTGGAAACAGGACACATCGACCTCAACGCTTGGTTCAGTGAACGGGAAGTAACTTGGCCGCAACCGAATCTGCCGGTCCTTGCCGAAGACATGCTGCGCCAGGGCCAGCAGGGTCCCCTTTAAATCAGCCATCGTGATATGTTTATCAATCACCAGGCCTTCGATTTGGTGGAACTGGTGAGAATGAGTCGCATCATCGGTGTCACGGCGGTACACGCGCCCGGGGCTAATCATTTTCAGCGGGCCTTTGCTAAAGTCGTGCACTTCCAGCGTGCGCGCCTGAACTGGGCTGGTCTGGGACCGCATCAGCAGCTGATCATCGATGTAAAAAGTATCCTGCATGTCGCGGGCCGGGTGGTCCTTGGGGATGTTCATCATCTCAAAGTTGTAGTGATCCTCTTCAACTTCAGGGCCGTCAACGACTTGGTAGCCCTGGCCAATGAAGAACTCCTCGATGTCATCCATGATCTGGTCGATGATGTGCGGGGTTCCTTGGACCACCTGGTCGCCAGGCAGCGTGACATCGATGGTCTCCGTCGCCAGCTTGGCCGTCAGTGCGGCCTGTTCAAGGGCCTCCTTGCGGTTTTGCAGATTCTCCTGCAAATCAGCCTTAATCTGGTTGGCAAACGCGCCCACCTTTGGCCGCTCTTCCGGCTGCAGATCCTTCATGCCGCGCAACACTTCTGTGATCGGGCCTTTTTTCCCGAGCAGATTGACGCGGATCTGGTTCAGCGCATCGAGATCTTCGGTTTCCTTGATGCGTTTCTTGTTTTCTTCCCGAAGCTGTTCCAGCTTGGTTTTAAGATCCATGATTGTCCTCCTTTTAGGGCTGAAAAACTGGATTAGTGATGCTTTGAAAGGCGCAGTCGTGCTAAGGCGGGCAACGGGTGAGCATCCAGCTAGGCTCAAAGCCTCGCCGGCAAAAAACGCCGGCAATGCCTTGAGCTAGGCTAGCCGTCGAGCTAAGTGCGCCTCGCTTCGCAGCCTGCACAAAAAAAACGCCCCGCCCCTCTAAAAGGGACGAAGCGTCGCGGTACCACCCTTGTTCACGCCAAATAGGCATGCACTCAACTTCATAACGGCAGGACCGGAGCAGCCTTTCGACTGTCTACTCAAGAAGTGAAAACCAACCTTTGGCCGCCGCGGTGTCTTTCAGTCATTGAACACCTTTCCTGACTGGGCCGCCGGTTCGCGCTTCTCTCACTGTATTTGCATCATATATGCTTCCAGTGTAGCAAAAAACCGCGATTCGTCAAGGCTGCCCTAAAATCGCGTGGTTAGTTCTGGCACTCAGCGTCAGTGATCCAGCTGTCGCCCCAGGTGTGCGCCGCGGCCATCACTGGCTGAAGCGCCGCCCCCTTGGCGGTCAAGGCGTATTCGATCAGGCTGGAATCAGAATGGGTGATGCGATCGACCAGCCCCTGGCTTTCTAGTTCTTTCAGCCGCTCAACCAGTACGCGATCGGAGCACTTCTTGATCGTGCCTGCAATGACCTTGAACCGAGAAGGACCATGCTCAAGCAAGGTCTCCAAAATCAGGCCGTTCCATTTCTTCCCCAAAATCACGAAAGTCTGAGTAAATTTCGGACACAAGCTTAGTTCCGCTTTACTCGGTTCTTTCACCGCTACCTGTTCTGCCATGTAATCACCTCATATGATTTTTCACGCTTACAAATTGATAGTATTAGTATAACCCATCCACCATCAATTACAAGTTTTTTGCCCGAGGCGGTGGCAGGCATGAAAAAAGAAGCCCGGAGCTGCTCCGGACTTCCCTATTGATGTGCATGTTCTAATCGGCGAAACGGGTGCATGACCTTCTGCAGCTCAGGCAGCAGGTATTCATCCACTGCGGCGTAGTCATCGACCAAAGACACCACCACGGTTTCTTTGTACTTCGGCATGCCGAGGGTCGCCCCCCACATGTGCTTGATGATGATGTCCTTTTCCATGTCAGACAGGTCGGTGAGCTTCTCTGCATTGCGCAAAGCGATCCGCGGGTGAATGAAGGCATGCGTGCCCAGTGAAAACTTTGTCACCCGCCAGTCGTAATAGAACAAGTCGTGCAACAGACCTGCTCGCGCCAACGCACGAGTGTTCAGATGCCATTTCTTGCCCAACAGGAAGCTGCGGTAAGAAACACTGATGCTGTGATCCAGACGAGTCGAGTGATGATGCTGCGTGTAGTCGGCCAGCTTTTGCACCGCCGGCTGCGCCAACAGATCTTGGACACAGTCCAAATACTCCTGATCGTCAGACCATTTTTGATGACTCATTCAGTGGCCCCTTTTCGCTCGCAATTGTGTTGTTGTCCAACACAGTTATAGTATAACAGGTCGCAGTGAAAAATTGCGCCTGTTAAGCCATTCTTAAGCCGTCAGGTGAAACAAGATCACAGCCGCAGCAATCGCCACATTCAGCGACTCCGCCCGGCCCTTGATTGGAATGTACAGGTTCTGGTCGGTCGCGGCAAGCAGGTCGCGGCTCATGCCATTGCCTTCGTTGCCAACGATCAACGCGAATTGGTCGCTCGGGTCAACCTCGCGGTATGGCTTGGCCGCCTCGTTGAGCTCCGAGCCGTACACCGGGATCCCGGCCTTCTTCAGGTTCTCGACTAAGCGCGGCAGCGGCGCGGAGACAATGTTGACGTGGAACTGGCTGCCCTGCATGGCGCGCAGCACCTTAGGATTGAACGCATCAGCGGTGCCGCCGCCAAAGACGACGGTTTTGACGCCAGCGGCATCCGCGGTCCGCACCAAAGTACCCACATTGCCGGGATCTTGAATGGCATCCAGCAGCAGGTACTGGCCGCTCAGTGCGCTGTCCAGCTTCTGCTCTTCCAGCGGCAGCACAGCAAAAATGCCCTGCGGAGTTTCAGTTTCGGCCAGGTGCTTGGCGACGTCTGGCGAAATCTCGGTGGTCACGTCGTAAAACGGCTTCAGCTCCCGCTCGGCGAGAAACTTCTCGGTGGCGTAAATGCGCCGCGGCTGCTGGCCGGCCTTGATGGCCTCTTGCACCAAGTGCCACCCTTCCAGCAGGTAAGCCCCAGCTTGTTTTTGATATTTTTTGACCGTCAATTTCTTGGCGGCTTTAATGTGGTCGTTTTTTGCAGATGAGATATATTCCATGATCATCCTCCTCGGGCTTAAGTCTAACATATCCGCTTAAGCTTTATGCTAAACTAATAGAGATATCGTACTTTGCGGAGGGATACTATGGTTAAAATTGCCAAAAGCATCACAGTAAACGGGCGTGTCCAAGGCGTCGGCTTCCGCTGGATGACCCAAATGGTGGCCCAGCAGCTGCACATCGTGGGCAAAGTCGAGAATAATATGGACGGTTCAGTCTACATCGAAGCGGTCGGCGATCCAGCCGACATGGCGCGCTTCACGGCCGCCATTAAAGCCAGCCCGACCCCGAGCGGCAAGGTCACTTCATATGAAGAAAAGCTGCTCGACCCGATCCCGGCATATGACAAGTTCCGCGTTACTGGTTGAAAGCCGGCGAGCGGTCAAGTAAGATAGTCGGCAGTAAGTTTAGGAAGGAATTCACTCATGCACAAATCTAAACGGTGGCTCGCCCTCAGTGGCGTGGCCCTGATTCCACTTTTTCTGGCAGCCTGCAGCCGGCAAGCGTCCACCCAGCTGAAGCCGCCCACCGGCTTCTTCGGCGCCTTCTACAACGTGATCGGCAAGCCGCTTCAGCACTTAATGGTCTGGATCGCCGGGTTCTTTGGCGGTTCGACCGCCTCTGGCTTCGGCATCGCGATCATCATCATCACGCTGGCCGTGCGCTTGATTCTGCTCCCGCTGATGCTGAACCAGCAGAAGAACATGACCGAATCGCAGGAAAAACAGCGCGTCTTGAAACCGCAGCTCGACATTATCCAAAAGCAGATGAAAAAGCCGGGCATCACGCAGGAAGAAACCCTGCGCCTCAATGCGATGATGCAGGACGTTTACAAGAAAAACGGGACCTCGATGATCCCGTCAATGGGCTGCTTGACCATGCTGATCCAGCTGCCGATTTTCTCCGGGCTGTACCAAGCGGTCGCTTACTCACCTGAGATCTCGAGCTCCAAGTTCTTCGGCATCGCGCTCGGCCAATCCAGCATGCTGATCACCATTGCGGCGACCCTGCTGTACTTTGCTCAAAGCATGATCATGCTGCAGGCCTACCCGAAGGCGCAGCGCAAGCAGATGCAGACCTCGGCCATGCTGAACCCGATCATGACGTTCTTCTTCTGTATGTTTTACAACGCCGGCCTGGGGCTTTACTTCCTCGCCGGTGGGATCATCGTCTTGATCCAGCAGGCCATCGTCACCTACGTCATCACGCCAAACATTCGCAAGCGCATGGACGCGGAAATCGCGGAAAACCCGCCGGTGATCGTCGTTGATGAGCACACCTTCGACGAACCAGAGCCGGAAGCAGAAACCACGACCACCGTGGACGAGCTGACCGGCAACGACCAACCTGCCCCGACTGCCAAGCGCAACCGCAACGCCGGCAAGCAGCGCCACCATAAGGATTAAGCAAGGCAGCGTCCTCAGCTGAAGAGCCCTACAATCGCAGACCAAAGAGTCTGATGATTGTGGGGCTTTTTTGTGCCAAGCGTCCCAACGCAAAAGCCCCCGGGCAGACGCAGCTGCTCGGAGGCTTCAGAGTTCAATTTGTGGTTAATCGCTCGACCGATCGTTTTTAATGACTTCATCGCTGACGCGGCGCATAATGCGCAGCAGTTCTTTGGCGTCTTTTTCACCGATGACCTCGACCCACCCATAGAAGCGCTTGTGAATGGCCTGGTTAATCTCGACCGTCACTTGATTGCCGCTATCGGTCAGATCCAAGTACTGGCGACGGCGGTCCTTAGGGTCCGGCGTTTGCACAATGTAGCCGGCATCCAGCAGCGACTTGAGCTGGCGAGAAATGGCCGCGCGCGTGACATGCCGGTGCTTGGCGACTTCTGACAGCGACAAGCGCTGGCCCGCCGCGACGTCACGCATGATCAGAAACTGCTCAAACGACAGGTGGTAGGTCATGGTCGGCACAGAAACCAGCTCGCTGATGTACTTGAACCCAGAGAGGTAGACATCGATGTAATCATCTAGTAAATCGCGCTCTGCCACAAAAAGCCCTCCTCAAATTTTCTTACACTTACTCTACCACATCTGAGGGCTGCTTGATACGACGCGGCACCCAAAGAATCACGCCGAAGAGGACGCCAAACAGCAGCAACGCAATCACGTCCAGGAGGCTGCCGGTTTGCAGCCCGTTGAGGCTTTGGTTCAGCAAGTCAAGCAGGTACGTCCCGGGCAGTAGGTGCGCCAGAAATTGGTAGAAGCCTGACAGCATGGCGTTTGGCAGCAGTCCGCCAGAGACGATCAGCTGAACGAACAGAAGCGCCAGCGTCGCGAGGACCCCAAGCGTCCCCATGAAGCGGTCAAAGGCAAAGATGATCATGGTGAAGACCGCCCCGGCAACCAACAGGGTCAAGAACAAGCTGATCGGATGGGCGATCGCAACGCCCATGGCGGTGGCGACCAAACCGATCCCGACGGCCTGCAGTGCCACAGCCAGGCCCACGACCCCGATTCGGGTGACCAGCTTCTGCGCGGCAAAACTCTTCGAGTAGCGTCCAAAGCCAAGCTCGGTCAGAAGCGACGCGATGAAGCTGACCATCAGCAGCACCAGCGGCGCTAAGATGTTGGCCAGTGGCCGGGCCAGTGGATCACTGGCCGTTTGCGTCGCCACTGGGGTGACAAACTGTGCCACATTCGCCTTGCCGGTACTTAAGTTGACGACTTGCCCGGCGCCGCTGCCCAGCTTGACGTTGAGCTTGCTCATTCCATCTGCGACCTGCTGATTACCATCCGCAAGCTTGGTAGCGCCATCCGTATACTGAGTGATGCCGGCAATCAATCCGGGATTGGTGCTCGTCCCGTTCAGACCGGCAGCCACCTGCTGCAACCCGGAATGAACCTGATCCAAGCCGCTTTGCACTTTTCCGGACCCGGCAGCGAGCTGACCGGCACCTTGCACGGCCCCCATGGTGCTTGGGGTGCTGCCGGTGCGCGTGAGCCCAGCCTGGACGGTGTTCAAACCGCCTTGCAGCGTGCCGATGGCTTGTCGCACCCCGGCAGCCAGGGCAGGCGCGCCTTGCTTTTTGTCAGCCAGCTGGTTGATGCCGTCCTTCAAGTCAGTCATCTTGCCACTGAGCGTGGTCAGGTCATTGCCCAGCTTGGGCAGCGTGCTGCCAGTATCGGTGAGCGCGACTTTGAGCTTGGTCGCAGCAGCCCCGCCTTGGGTCAGCGAGACGCCAGCGCCTTGCAGTGCGGCCGCGCCGTCGGTCATCGTTTTTTGAATCGTCTGGAGTTCCTGCAGCAGCGCTGGGTTTTTCGCCGCCAGCGCCAGGACCGCCGGTTCTTTCATCAGCTGCCCCTGCAGCGTCTTAAGCGTCTCGCCGGCAGTGGTGAAGTTGGTGCCGGCGGTTGCCAGCTGAACGGCGGCTGACTTCGCATTTTCCTTGTCGAAAAGCTGGCCGTTCAAGTCGACCAGTGCGGCTTGCATCGCAGCCGCATTCGCGCCCACTTTCTTCATATTCGTCGAAATGTTGCCGTTCAGCGTCACCATCGCGGGGTCATTGACCCCTGCCGCCAGCGCGTTGACGCCGGCAGTCATCGTGGTGAGGGCCTGGTCAAGCCGAGCAAGGTCAGGTGCGCCGGCCGCGAGCTGCTGCTGGATCTGCGCCGCCGCCTGCTGAAGACTCAGGCGCAGCGTGTTGGCGCCGCCTGCCACCTGCTGATTGCCCGCGAGCAGCTGCTGGTTCCCCGCCAGCAGCTTGGTGATCGCATCAGGCAGCTGCTTGGCACCATTGGTGAGCTTTTCGTTGTTGGCCGTCAGCTGCATCAGCCCAGCCTGAACCTGATCCGACCCATCGGCCAGTTGCGCCGTGGCCGCGTGGGCCTGGCTTACCCCGTCGCCCAGCGAATTCAAGGCGGTCAGGGCAGCCCCGTCATAAGCCTGCTGAACGTTTTGCACGACCTGCGCCTGCAACTTGGTGGCCACCGTCGTGTTGATCAGGTGCGAGGCGAAATTGTTGTGCGGCGACAGCGCGATTTTCAGCGTGCTGTGCTTTGGTGTTGGGCTTAGTGCGGTGGTGACGTTGCTGGAAAAGTCTTCCGGCAGGGTCACCGCCATCAGATAGGTGCCCTTTTTCAATCCCGTTTGTGCGGCCTGCGCGGACACAAACGCCCAGTCCACGTCGTGATTGTCCCGTAGCTTTTGCGTCACATCGCGGCCGGCGTGAACCGAAACGCCCTGAAACTTCGCGGGCTGATCCTGGTCAACCACCGCCACCTTGATATGTTGCGTTGTGTTTGCCTGTTCGTAGTTCACGAATTGCAACGCGATATAGAGCAACAACAACGGGATCGCCACAACGAGCCCAATCAAAGTGATGAATCGTGCATGTTTTTTCACTGATAGCACAAATAGCCACTTCCCCAAATAAGTTTTGTTAACAGCAGTAAATGTCAATGCCATTAACATAAAAGCCATTTTGCCCGATTTGCTTAAGGATGTCAACCAATTTGCATCAAAAAAGAGTCGGTTCACATCACTGTGAACCGACTCTCTCTTTGATCTGTCTTGCTAATCGCGCTTCCGCCGTGGGTTGACCAAAGCGAACAGGCTGCCAATCATCGCTAGCCCTAACACTGCTAATTTGTTGTTAGACGCTTCACCAGTGGCCGGTAACTTGCGTGAAGCCCTTGTGCTTTGCTGCTTCAAGGCTGCCGCAGTCTTTGCCTTCAGGTCAGCTGGCGTCTTTTCAGACTCGGCTGACGTGTCTGGCAAAGTGATCCGACCAGTAGCTTGACCAGTAGTTTCCGTACTTCCTGATGGCTCGCCTACATTTGTCGACCCGTCTGGGTTAGTTGTGTCACCACCTGGGTTAGTGTCGCCACCCGGATTAGTGCCGCCACCTGGGTTCGTGTCGCCACCTGGGTTAGTGCCACCACCTGGGTTAGTATCGCCACCCGGATTAGTGCCACCGCCTGGGTTAGTGTCACCGCCTGGGTTGGTGTCGCCACCCGGATTAGTGCCACCACCTGGGTTAATGTCGCCACCCGGATTAGTGCCACCACCTGGGTTAGTGCCACCACCTGGGTTAGTGCCACCACCTGGGTTAGTGCCACCACCTGGGTTAGTGCCACCACCTGGGTTAGT
>NZ_BOLT01000021.1:0-1336 GCF_016861805.1 Lacticaseibacillus sp. 53-4 | reverse complement strand
TAGTGCCACCACCTGGGTTAGTGCCACCACCTGGGTTAGTGCCACCACCTGGGTTAGTGCCACCGCCTGGGTTAGTATCGCCACCCGGATTAGTGCCACCACCATTCGACTTAGTCAACACGATTTCAAGGCGTTGGGTGACCGCACCATCGTAATCGAAGCGAGCACCTTGTGCATCATTGCTTACGACTTGATAGCCATTAGCAATCAGTGCACTCAGTGTTGCCTGATAACTCGACTCTGGAATCAGACTGCCTGACGCACCATCAACAGTCACGACATCATATATGCCTTGACCTTGGACGACAAAAATGATTTCAGCCGTTTGCTGATTGGCGGTATAGGTCACCGTTACATCTTCTGCGTTCGTTGGTGCTTCTGTCGTTGCTGGCAATGCGACTTGGTCTACTGTCAGCTTGTCCGCGATGTAGCCGGTCAGTTTTGGACTAGTGACTGCATCAAAGCCGCCTTGCGGGGTGTAAACCGTTTCGCCGGTGATGGTGTCACTCGTTGTCTTGTACGTAACCGTTTGTGTAACATCGTCTGAAGCCTTCTTGCCCCCAGCGTAAACATAGTGGATCGTCCGCGTTGCCGTGGCTGTTCCATACGTTACCGGATCTGCGGTATAGATCACCGTTACCTTAGTATCCGTTACGGCGGCTGGGTCAGTTACCGTTTGGATGCCTACCTTAGTCACACTACTTTGATCCGGCGTGTATCCCGCCACATTCGGTGTCTCTACAGCACCATGATCTGTTTGCGAAGTCGCAACGAAGTTGCCAGTCGCTTTGTCAATGCTGGTCAGCCATTGCATCTTTTGTTCAACTGCTTCCGGTGTCTTGGTGCCAGCACCAACATACGTGATCGTCCGCTTTGTTGTTGCTGTGCCATGCTCGATCACATGACTCAAGTGGATCGTCACATCTGGAGTATCATTCGTGAACGTCACGGTGCCACTCTTTGCTTGTCCTTCAGACAACTCATAACCGTCCGGTACGGTCGCTTTCCAATCAGCTGTAGTGTCTGTCTTCCCACTCAACTGCGCAGTGGTCCCGTCAACTTCTTTACCACCATTGTCATCATCGACATACTTCACGTCAGCGGTTTGGTTATCGGCCGTATAGGTCACCGTTACCGCGGTATCTTTCATGTCATCAGGATTGGTCGTCGTTTGTACTTCAGCCTTAGCCACACTATTTTGATCTGGTGTGTATCCCGCTATGGTTGGCGTCTTCAAGGCATTATATACAGTTTTGGACGTCGCAACGAAGTTGCCAGTCGCTTTGTCAATGCTGGTCAGCCATTGCATCTTTTGTTCAACTGCTTCCGGTGTCTT
>NZ_BOLT01000020.1:0-4479 GCF_016861805.1 Lacticaseibacillus sp. 53-4 | reverse complement strand
GTCTGTCTTCCCACTCAACTGCGCAGTGGTCCCGTCAACTTCTTTACCACCATTGTCATCATCGACATACTTCACGTGAGCAGTTTGCTCATTGGCCTCGTAGACAAATTCATATGTACTGTCTTCAGGCTTAGTCGTAGTCGTCGTGGCACTTGGACCTGTCAAAGTGTCGTCGCCAACAACGTGGTATCCCGCAACTGCAGGTGCCGTATATTCAGGATACGGTGTCGCCAAAGTGTAGGTTGTTATGTGGGTGGTGTTGTCTGTTTCCGTCGTCCAGTGCTCATTTTGAACAACCGTCTCAGGAATCAGCGTCGGGTCAGTAATCCCACTGAAGGTGATCGTGCGCGTCGTATCCAGTTTGTCAGTCGTCGTCGGATGCACAACGTGAATCACTATGTTGTCTGAATCATCCTTCTTGATTGTGTAATCAACGCTGAGCGCCTGACCGGCCGCCAAAACGTAGCCTTCAGGTGCATCTGCTGTGACAGTGCCGGTCGTACCTGCAGCGCCAGAGATTTTTTCTGGCGTCCCGACAACTTCATCGGTGGCATCATCTACATAACTAACCGTCAGAGAATCTTCTTCGTCTAATTCGTATTGGGCATAGTCACCATCAAAAGCATCCGTGACAGTTTGCCCAACTGTGGCAACACCATCATCACTCCCGTCAACAAAGTGTAAGGAGTTAGGGTGAAGAACATAGCCGGTAGGAATCAGTGCGATATCTGCGTCAGATGGGGTTGTAGGAAAATCAGTATCCGCCAAGGTATCTTGGTTATCAGTGTATGTCTTATCCAAATCTGTGAAGGCCATGTACCGATCGTTGCCATCAGCATCCACGTAATGTGCTCGCGCGTGGATGGTTGACTGCCCTGTGATCGCGATGCTTGCTGCTTTGTTGACAACAGCCGGGGCCCCTTTATCCATGGAAAATGATGTTGACAGATAGCCAATCTTGCCTGCGTCATTGTTCATGTCAGTCGTTGTCCCAGCGAGAGCGATCCGACCAGTCGTGACACCAGCCGGCAAGGATGGGAATGTCAATGCCACAGACCGAATTGTTGACCAGTCTGACCCCACCTGATCAGCCGTGACATAACCGGTCAAATCAGGGATCCCTGCCGTCAGGTCAGCCCGGGCAGTTGAATACAGCACCTGAGCACCGGTAAGTGGGACGACCGTGCCAGATTCGGTCGTAACTTGCGTTGGCAATGTTACTGGTCCCGTCAAATCGAAGGTATAGGTCGAGCCTTGATCGTCGCCAACTTGTGGCAGATTGAGGACAGACGTCACATCAGGGACATCGTTACCACTAACATTCATGACCGTATCAAAGAACTGCAACGGGTTCGTGCTGTTTTTATCGATCGTTGCGGTCTTTGTTGCTGACAAATCATCACCTTGGGCCATCACATTTGCATAAACACCGGCAATCGTATCGATCGTCCATTTTGGCTGACCAACTAGAATGGCCTTAGCGTCACCCATCGTCTCTGACAGGTCTGTCAGTTTATCTGTTTGTGGCGAGATAATGCCAGTTGTCGGCGAAGTCATATAAGCCTTGAGCGTATAGGTTCCCACCATCGCGTCGTCCGCGTTATGCAATAACAACTGTAGCCGCTTGTCATACTCAAACGGGTGAACGTCAACAGACTCGCCTGTGCCAGTGAAGTCTACCTTCACCACAGTATCTCCGTTGTCACTGACGCCTCGAGTTACGACCGCATCTTGTGCGTTAGCGACCCCGTCAACAACGAAGGCGCTAGGCACGACGTAATAGACGATCGGTTCATACACGGAATACGAAGTCTGACCTTGAGCGCTCTGTGCACCCCAAATCACCAGCTTGCTACCTTGGCCTTTGCCAGGTGCAGCCTCTGTATGCGACCCGATGTCATCAATATCGATCCAGGCCACTGGACCAGAGACGGTCTGAGTGAACGATTTCGCCCCGTCAAAGTCCCCACCATCTATCGACATGTCAATGGTACCAGTCAGCTGATCGCCGTTTTTGATCGCAGTACCGTCATCATAAGATGTGGCCAGCTTGCCATCGAATTTAAAAATACCAGAGGTTGCCCCTGGAGCCAGGCTGTCAGGTGTGAAGACAGCCGTCTGAATGTTACCCGTACTGGTAACGGTGCCACCTGGGGCGACCGTGCCGTTTTCAGTACTCCCGTCTGCCAGGGTCAAGACGTAATTGTAACTTGTGGTGCCAGGCATATAGAGTGAATCCGAGGCGCCAGCTTCCGGCACCTCGATCTTATTGACCTGCAGGCCGTCTGGCACTGTCATTCGGATAGCGACAGTATTCGAAGCCGCCGCCGCGTGGTACTGGAAAGAATACTGCAATACGGTGGCAGGATCATCAGATGTATCTTGATTCAAAAGTAACTGCTTCGGGTCAGCACCAGTGTTCCCATTGGCAACTGTGACCAAATTGGCCCCTTGGTCACTCCCTGTTTTCAAGATAACACTCTTCCAAGTCCCACCGGTAGAGGTCCTGGTCGTACCAGCGTCATCGATCTTTTGTACCATCGTCACAGGACCTGCGGCAGTCAACGTCGTGTCAGTTGCCGCTTGGGCGGTCTCAAAATGGCCGGCAATCCGGTAGGCTGGCTTTTTATCGTAATATTGCGAACCCGAGCCCTTTGGCACCGTAATGATCACATCTCCACCAGCACCACCGACTTGCGTGATCGTGGTAACGTCAGTATTACCAAGGACGACGGAACTGATGCTCGCATAACTATTGAGCTGATTTGTCAGGTCTTGATTCAGTACAAAACCAGCTGGCGTCGGTACAGTAATTATCGTCCCGTAGTTGACTGCCGAATTGACACGCGGTGATTGATACCACTGATCCAATACCCCGTCGCCTTCATTGACCGGCACTTCCCAGACATAATCGATGTCTGGCAAAAGGCCGTTTACGCTAGTATTTGGGTGTGTCTGGGTCGGTGTGCCCAAGAAGACTTGTGGATCGATTGTTTGCGTGAAAGAGGTCGACCCAGTTTTATTGTCGTTAACATACACGTCCACGGTATATTTTGTGTCGCCAACCGGCAACAGCGCCTGCCCCGCATAGTTGTCAAACAGGGAGAGTGTCACAGCCTGCGTGTAAGTCCCTGGTTGCTTGATGGTGTCGGTGATTGTAATTGTCCCGTCTGCGTTGGTCACCTTATCGACGGTACCCACATCAGGCGAGCGAAAATCTTGGACCGATTTGAGCGGGAATATCCCGTTGACGTACTGCTTGGTCGGTGTGGTCGGCAAGGTAAAGGTCACCTTGTCTCCAGCTGCAACGCCTGTCATGGTAACAGTCAGCGTGAACGAACCAGACACGCCTGACCCGTACCCAATTTTATCCGTGGAACTGGTAATCGTTGCCGTTCCCGTGCTTTCTGGGCTCATGGCCGTGATGACTTGCGGTTGACCGGTCGTCTTCAGCGCAGTCTGAGACGCAGCCTTAGCCTGATCAATATCAGCTTGCGTCGCGTCGCCGCCTAACGCTGTCACTGCAGCGCTAGGTGCGTCTGCCGCGGCCGACGTCGAGGCAGTAGCGGCCTGGCTGCCAGCTTTATCCTGAGTTGCACTCGCGTCACTGGTCGCGGCCACCGTTACAGTTTGGTTGCTGGCCGCGGCAGAAGCTGTTACTGCAGACGCTGAACTCTTCTGCGGCGCCGCAGAAGACGCACCGCTGACCGCCACTGGAGTCTTGGCCACCACAGTCTCTGCGGTCTTGTCTTCAATTGTGAGGGTGCCAGCCTGAACGTTCTGAGCCGAAATCTTGGCACCGGCGTTGGCCGCCTGCAGCGCAGCCAAGCCCTGGGTACTCAAAGTCGCAGTGTAAGTGTTTGACTTACCCGCAACCGCTACAATGTTAAAATCTTTTGCCGTCCAGGTTGGCGCAGTCCACCCACCGGCCAAGGTCACCGTAGGCAGGTTGCCCGTGAGGCTCGCCACTGTCTGGCTCTGGATTGTTGCAAGCGTGCTGGCGGCAGGAGCGGTCTCCGTCGCCGCAGAAACTGCCGTGCTTGGCTGGCTGAGCGCAAAGCCGGCCCCGAACAACAGCGAGATCCCAAGTGCAGTCCAAACTTTACCCACCTTGAACATCTTGTAATGCCGCTTTTCTTGCAGTAACGCACGTTCAAGCTTTGTCATCTTTGGTTTTGTTTGCATCTATGCCACTCCAATCTTCAATACCCAAATAGGCCTCCAAAGGTCTGTCTTTACAACATTACTGTAAAACATTTTAATAATAAATCAATACGAATGGGGAAAAAATTTGGGGGTTGTTGCCTAAATTTATCGTCATCGAGGCCGCTGTGGCAAGTGCTCGAGAAGGTTGGATAGTAGGCTTGGGGCTTAACCAATTTGACCGTTCTAATTCCCCTCCCACAAAAAACTATCTGAGGGCGCCGCTCTGCTTTGCCCTCGTAATCATGATATGAAACAGCCGCCATCGCCGATATA
>NZ_BOLT01000019.1:0-52659 GCF_016861805.1 Lacticaseibacillus sp. 53-4 | reverse complement strand
CCGACGCATGGCTTAACAACCTAGACCACTATCAAGGATTCGTTATCACCGTTGCACTTGACTTGAAAACTGAGGAAGGTTTTTGTATACTGAATGACCTTCTCATGGCCGCCTACAGGCTTTACGGTGTACTCATCGAGAAATATAGCAGAAAAAATTTGATAGTCGTAGCTGTTCTCAGTTCCTTCACAGAAAAGAATCTTCTTCCTGCTCCCAACTAGTTCAGTCAATAAATCCATTGGCAGATTATTCTTAAAATCCAGTAGACGTAGCTCAACCTTATCTGGTGGTGAAAATTGTTTGCACCAAAATATTGAAGCACCTCGTCTGGCCATAATGAATTCAGGATTATGGGAGGTGAAGATAAATTGACAGTCTTTCCGTACAGAAATCAAAATATCCCAGAGCTTATTGTAGATTGCAGCATTCAGAAACGTTTCAGGCTCGTCAACAACAACATAAGCATTATCCTTCGCCAATAAGACGTTTCCAATGTAAAAGAGGATGCATTTTTCGCCATCACTAAGTTTATTAAACGAATACTGTTGGTTATTCCGAATTGGATAGACTTGTCGATGCACTCCGTCTACACAAAAGGTCACGTCGGGAATCACCTTATTCCAAATCTTGGTTAAATTGTCCCATTTTGGTACGGATCGCTTAGATAGCTCAAAATTCCGTTCATCAGTTGAAAGCTGGACTACTTCATTAACTAACGCGGTAATCATTAATGTAAAAGGTTCAAAGAGCCGGGTAACTGCTTCGCTTTCCGACGAATTGTCAATCTTGTATGCATTATTAGATGGCCTCAGATTCGCCTTCCGATAACTATCTTCATCTGTATGGTCTCTCTTGTATATTTGCTCGGAGAAGTATAAATTTTTTTGAGCAGGTATGACTGTGAGATTAGGTAATGAAAGCTCTCCAAGATCATTCACAAAAGTAGATTTTCCGCTGCCATTTGCTCCAACGATAACTGCAGTGTTTTTTTGAACGGCAATTTTCGTAAAAAAGTTTAATTTTTCCGCGTCATTCCTTAAAGTCTCAGTTTGACGTTCAAGCTGGACAAAGTCAGAGATCTGCAAATCTTTATTCAAATTATCTAGATAATTTTTTAATAAGTCTAGAAAGTTGTTGGTAACTTTATGACCGTCTAGTGCATCTGAAAGGACGTCAATATTAGTGCCAATAGATTTTATCTTATCATTGACTTCATTTTTCGAAATTGATAGATTATCTAACTCGTGATTCCTCAGCTGGCTCTCCCAAAGGCGATCTGACAATTTTTGGAGCTGTTCCAAAGCTGAGTATATATTTTGAAATATTTCTTTCATTCTTCCCCCCTGCTTAAGTAGGCTTACTTGAAGATACACCAAACCAGGCATGCTAGAGTATTCTGGTCCACTCATTTGTTGCTCTAGATATTTACAAACATTAATATAGGCTCTCTATTATAGTTTGCTGGGTAAGAGCAACTTCCTGAGACGTCCGTAAACACGTATCCATTAATCTCAGACCACTCGTCCGATGCACATTGCCAATGATGTCACTCGTATTTTACCCATTAGTGGTGCTATTACTTCTTTAATAATGCACATTATCACAATATGGGAACTTAGTCTGCAACTTCAAACGTGGGCAACTGAGCAATAAGATCTAATGTGCTCAGCGATACTCTGATGACCTTTAGTAACAGCTTGAAAATATACTTCGGATCATCACTGTATTCGTTTGGATCGTCAGTAATCTGTGATGATTTATCAGTTTTAACCTGATATTGATCCAGAATCCAACCGATAGCTGAGCGTCCATTAACTACGTAGTCGTATGCATGTATGGGTATATTTTCGATGGTGATATCGCTATTGTAGTTGATAACGCTGTGATCAGAACGTGATTTAAAACGAATCTTCTTAACCTTATAACTTGGCTTGTTCGAATGAAAAACAATTTTGCATTCGTCATATGGTTTTACGTTCTCATAATTGATGTGAAGATCAAGCAGCTCCTGGCCAATCGTCACATATTGTTTAATGTTCTTCACAATCGGAATACGAGCTAAATCTTTCTGGAGATCGTTTGCATACTTTTGCTGATACTCTGGAGAATTCAATAAACCGTATACGTATGCATATGTCTCTTCTGTGGACAACCCTAAACGTTTAGCAAATTCTGCTGAAACGTTATCCCGAGACATCTGAAGAAAAGCGTCTTCGGGAACTTCATTATCAAATCGCATGAAACCTTGCGCTTTTTCCAGACAATCCATGTTTGGAATTAAATCAGTTGCTAGCGTGGAAAAGTTTCTCGAAGCCCCACGACCTGTAGTGAAAATGACCTCATTTTTCTTGCCAAACTGTTTGTAGTATAGACGTGTCTCTTCGTTTAATACGGAGTCGTAGTACAACCACTTTTTGGTAAATGGCCTATATAGGCTCAGTCGTAGTTTCTTACCATCAAATTCAATCTCTCCACCTTGTCTTGCAAAACGTTCTAGCTTTCGCGTCCACTTAATATACTTAGGGTCTCGATTGAACTCTACCCCACCTCTTAGTCTCTCACGTTCCGCATTATAGTGCTCAATCAAGGTTGAGACATTGTTACTTACTTGAACTCTGTTAAAACCATATACCCATGCATCACGGTTTGTAACAATTCCAAGGGCATTCTTCGGAAATACACCCTGCGTCTTTTTTTCATCGGCAATGGGAGTGTAGCTTAAATACTTTGGATCTCTCTGGTTCAGCCAGTCACCATTTTCATCAGGAAAAACTTCAGTCCAATTTATTCCTGAAACTGAACCAGCCTTGGTGATTTCTTCAAATTTTTGCTGCCGTGTAAGATAATCACCTATGTCTTTGTAGTAAAGATGATGCTCTTTTGATCCATCTTTTATGAATATAGATATTGAAATTGGCGCTCGGCTGCCGGAACCAAAGATTTTTCCTCCTTCTTTCCGAGAGGTTTCCCCCTGTGTTCTTTGATTTCCTCTGAGATTATAAATATACAAATAATTAAAATCTCTGTAAAAGGCTTTTCTAACCCCATCCGTACTACCCGAATCGAGAAAGCTGCCGTTTGTAACAAATCCGATCACTCCACGCTCTCCCAAACGATCAGTTGCCCATCTGAACGCCTTTATATAGGTGTCATACGCAGCTTTACTATAACCAGATTTACTTCCAGTCACATACGTATCAGCAATTTGTTTCTCCAGGACAGGATAATGGGCATTCTGATTATCATCATTCTGATTTTTTTGACCAACTGAGTATGGTGGGTTGCTGATAATCGCAGTAATTGGCACAGCCTGTTCCTTCTTCAGCCGTTTGTTATTCCCGCCAAAAATATCTTCACTCAGTGTCTCACCGTACTCAGTCGAGGCAAAGGTATCAGCAAGAACGATACCATCAAACGGAATGTACTTCTCTGGTCCATTAATCTCGTCAAAGACCGATTCGATATTGATAGCCGCAATGTAATAGCTGAGCAACACAATTTCATTGGCGTGTAACTCTTGCGTGTACTTGCGAGTGATATCAGCTAATGTAATTTTTCCATCTTTCATTTCTTGATTCAGATACTCCAGCGTACGCGCGATAAATGTGCCTGTCCCTGTAAAAGGATCAAGAACATGCACGTTCTTAGCGTCAATTCCGCGACCAAAGTGCTCTTTGAGTACCTCATCAACAGACTTCACAATGAAATCTACGATTTGCACTGGCGTGAAAACAATCCCTAACTTGTCGGCGGTGTCCCTGAAACCTGTGCTAAAGAACTTGTCATAAAGTGTCACTATAAACTGCTGCTTCGCTGCAGCGTTATCGATACCTGTCGCTCGTAACCGTACAGATTCGTAGAACGGCTCGAGTGCCGCTTGCTCTTGATCAAAGCCAGCTTCGGTCATCTTCTCCACCATGTCTTCCATGGCGCGAGACACAGGGTTGTCATTAACAAAACTGTACTGATCGAAAAGTGCCTCAAATATCGGTTTCGTAATGATGTGCTGAGCTAACATCTCAATCGCTTGCTCGTCGTCAATATCGCTGTTGATGTTGTGCTATAGACTCTTAACATATTTCCGAAATGACTTCGCGAATGGCGATTGCTTATCTGCAACCAAGTTCTTAATCCAGCGAATGTGTCGTTCTGCCAGTTTCTGAACATCCGCCGTCCAATCTTCAAGATACCGCCGATCGCCGACCTTTTTGACAATACGTCCATAGATAGCATTTTGAATTTCATGCCAGTTTAATTCTAAGTTAAGTTGTTCACTGTGTTCCTCGCCGTCACCAGAACCTGATCCACCTAGCTCCTTCTTTGGCGCATCACCGACACCAATTACATTCAAGTTACGGGGCTTTTTCTTATTTAAATCAAGCTTATTCACGGAAGCCTCGAACCGCTCATCAATTGAGCGCAACGCGTTCAGTACCTGCCAGACAGCCTGGTAAGTCTTATTATCGTCAAGCACTGTATCCGGATCCTGACCGATTGGAACGACAACGGGCAAGATGATATAGCCATATTCCTTACCTTCATACTTGCGCATAATACGACCGACCGCCTGAACAATATCAATCTGAGATTGCTTTGGCGCAAAGAAAATGATGGCATCCAAATTCGGTACATCAATACCTTCCGTCAAAAACTTGACGTTTGAGAGCACTCGCGCTTCATCGTCTGGCATGTCTCCTGCAAGCCAATCGATTGCATCTTTCTTCTGCAAGGCATTCATACTACCATCGACGTGTTTAACTCGGACGTGATTTTCGTTAGGGTTGTTCGCGCCAAGATACTCGTTAACCACTTGGTTGAACTCTTGGGCAATCTGCTTTGATCCTACCTTGCCTGCCCCATGGCCACGCTGGTTATCAATCACAGATGAAAAAGCAATCGCACGCTGCATCGGAGCGCCCTCAGTCTTATCCGAGAAGCTCTCCCGCTTCATCATTGCATTCCAGACACCAATAATTTTACCGATATCGTCGATACTCAAGCCATTTTGAGTCGACAAACTATTCTGCATATCCTTCTGGATTACAGATTCATCGACTGCAAGCACTTCAACCTTGTAATCCGTCAAGATGCCTTTACCCACTGCGTCACCGAAACCCAGACGATAAATCTCTTCACCATATAGGTCAGGGTCATCCATCGAGGCGATGATGACGTTCTCCTCTTTACCCTTCTTCTTAGTCTCTTGCGAGTATATCTTAGGTGTTGCCGTCTGGTACAACCGATGCTTGGCCTTCACAACCTTATTGTCGTGAACCTTGGTAAACATACCAGCGTCTTTACCCATCTCATGCGAACCGGTCGTACGATGAGCTTCATCTGCGATAATCAAATCGAACTCCGGATAGCCGAGATCCTGAGCTTTATGAATAACATCAATTGACTGATATGTACTGAAAATAACGGTGAGTCGTTTACCTTCAGCCGGTTTCAGCGCGGCAAAATTTTTCATCAGTTTCTCCGCGCTGGTCGAGGCAGGAAAACCAATATCCTGAATGTTCATCTCACTGTCGTCTTCATTATTGAAGGTGCGTTTTTTGGAGGCGTTCCGGTCTGACGTTACAGCAAATGAGACCAGTTCTCTGCCGCTAGCGACGTCACTATTCCAGCTGAAAAGTGTTTGAGAAAGCAACTGAATACTCGGAACAAGGTACAGCACAAAGAAATTGGCCTGATCATTATGATCTGCGAGCGCTTCTGCAATCTTGAGACTAGTAAACGTCTTCCCGGTGCCTGGGGCCATGATCAGTTTCCCGCGATTATGCGTGTCAAAATAAGCTACGGTCTTCTTGATAGCTTCCTGCTGGTAAGAACGCGGAGCTTTGTGACTGGCCTGAATAGGCTTAGCGGCATCTCCAAACTTAAACTGGGACCAATCAAAGTCGGAGTTTCTTAAATCCGAGAGACCGATTCGGCTAATATCCTTGGACCCATCGTCCAGAGCCGCTTCGGCGTTGCGATTCCACTCATCGGTCGTAGCGACCAGCAGCCCATCCGAATAATAATTCTTGTTCAGCTCGGCCACGTAACTGTTGATTGTGTCCTTGCCTACTTTGCCTTTGTAGTACTTCGCTTGGACAGCGGTAAGTTTACCTGTACCCCTTTGCCGCGCAACAAGATCAACGCCAAGGTCTTTCTTTGGAATGTTGTATTCAGACGGCACCTCATTTAACATCCAAACATTGTCGTAGAGATTTTTGTATGTGGGCTCATTGAGTAAGTATGACTTGACGACTTCTTCGAACATGGTGCCACGGTCACGTTGCGTGTCGCCAGCTGCTTCGTCGATTGAATGCATGAGCTGATCGAAACTTGCCATTTTCACTTTTCCTCCAAGTTTTTGCTTGTCTCTATGATACCGGTTCCGGCAAGGAGTTGCGAGGGAATTTGAATCCTACTTGCGCCAATAATAGTGTGAGGACAACCTTCGTTAATTTTGCAAAAACATTTTCCCTGATACCCCGGGGAAAACTTTGGCAGACGAAGTTGAACTCACCGAAGTCAAGGTTGGTATGTGTCTACGAGCCTAAAGAGATTGCGTTACTGGATACCCTAATCACCTTAAATAGGAATATGTATAATCCCTGCAATCATCCACAAGAGTCAAATCTAGGTAATTGGGTCGCCTGAAAACCAGGGGCGGACCGTCTTCTATGGTCAAGGCACACAATAAATTTGTATATTCGCGCAGTGTCACGCGTAAAGCCTTGTCATTGCTGAGATTGCCATCGTTATCCGCCGTCAAACTTTTACCCATCCTCAAAAACGTTGTCACACCAAGACTTTGGGACTTTATTCGCACAAATCTCGATTGCCTTATATAACTGACTAGGCAATGTTCTGTCTCTTTTTCGGTTGCTCTTTGACATGCTCAACAAGCATAGACGCCAGGCAGAAGGAGCATTGGACGTATATCTAAATAGTTATTACAATTACCTCAGTTAAAGTGAGTCTCACTACTGAAGCTTTTCGAAAGGACAATCAACCATGACAACCAACGAACAAGCCGTAAAGCACGGCATCTTCCCCATGGGCGCCAAGAACGACCCCTACGCCCAGTATTTTGTCGGCCAGAGCTACCTCAACAATCTGATCAGCGACCCGGCCATCAACGTCGGCGTCGGCAACGTCACCTTCGAGCCCGGCTGCCGGAACAACTGGCACATTCACCACGACGGCTTCCAGCTGCTGCTGGTCACCGGCGGCGAGGGCTGGTGCCAAGAAGAAGGCCAGCCGGCGCGCAAGCTGCACCCCGGGGATGTCGTTGTCACCCACGATGGCGTGAAGCACTGGCACGGCGCGACGAAGGACAGCTGGTTCTCACACATCGCGATCACGGCCGGCACGCCGGAGTGGCTCGAGCCAGTTTCTGATGATCAGTACAACGCACTGACGGACTAGGAGGAATTTTTCATGATCAAAGATAAAGTTGTTGTGATTACTGGCGCATCAAGTGGCATCGGCGCCGCCACCGCGAAACTGCTGGCAGCAAAAGGCGCCAAGGTCGTGCTGGGCGCCCGGCGCGAAGACAAACTGGCACAGTTGACCAAAGCCATCCAGGCCGCCGGAGGTCAAGCCGTGTATCGCGTCACAGACGTCACCAAGCCGGCAGATAACGCCGCGCTCGTGAAAATGGCCCAGGATACTTTTGGCCGCTTCGACGTGATGTTTCTGAACGCCGGGCTGATGCCGAGCTCCCCACTATCTGCACTGAAGGTCGACGAGTGGAATCAGATGGTCGACGTCAACTTGAAAGGCGTGCTCAACGGTATTGCTGCCGCCCTGCCGACATTCAAGGCGCAGCACGCCGGCCATTTTATCACGACCAGCTCCGTCGCCGGGCTCAAGGCTTACCCCAACGGCGCGGTGTATGGCGCGACTAAGTGGGCGGTGCGTGACCTGATGGAAGTGCTGCGCATGGAATCCGCCCAGGAAGGCAGCCACATTCGCACGGCAACGATTTATCCAGCCGCCATTAAGACGGAGCTGCTCGACACGATCACCGACCCTGGTGCCGCCGAGGCAATGCAGCAGACCTATGACACGTATGAAATCAGTGCTGAACGGATCGCGGACGTCGTCGCCTTTGCCATCGACATGCCGGAAGACACGAACGTGAGTGAATTCACCGTCGGCCCGACGACCCAGCCGTGGTAGGCCGCTCACCTAGAAAGGAAGATTAAAATGGCTAAAAAACAAACCGCTGGCCGCGACAACTTGGGCGACTTTGCCCCGCAGTTCGCCGCGCTGAATGATGATGTCCTGTTCGGTCAGGTCTGGGCTAAGGAAGACAAGCTGTCTGCCCGCGACCGCAGCCTGATCACTTGCGCCGCGTTGATGGCGCAGGGCCTTTTTCCGCAGTTGAATTCGCACATAGCCATTGCCAAAGAAAACGGCGTGACCAAGACCGAAATGGTCGCGCTGATCACGCACCTGTCCTTTTACGCCGGCTGGCCCAAAGCGTGGTCCGCGTTCCCGCTGGCTGAGGAAATCTACGGCAAAACTGACACGGAGGGCTAGACGTTGACCAATGTGCTGCTTTTGGGCGCTAACGGTCAGATTGCCAGACTGGTGCGCCAGCGCCTGCTGCAAGAAACCGACGCTCATCTCACCTTGTACCTGCGCCGGGCCAAGCGTCTGGGACAAATCGACCCCACCCGCGAAACCGTGCTCGAGGCCGACGTGAACGACTACCAGGCGCTGTTCCAGGCCATGGCCAGCCAGGACATCGTCTACGCGAACCTCGGCGGCGAGTTTGAACCGATGGCGAAAAATATCGTCAAGGCGATGAACAACGCCAGCGTTGACCGGCTGATCTACATCACGGGGCTCGGCTTGTACCATGAGGTGCCTGGGGCGTTTGGCCGCTGGGTCGAAGCAGACGTCGGCACGGCGGTGATGGACGACACCCGCCGCGCTGCCCAAATCATCGAGACCAGCAATCTAGACTATACCCTGATTCGCGCCGCCTACCTGACGAACGATGAGGAGATTGACTACGAGCTCACGGCAAAGGGGACGCCTTTTAAAGGCACCATCGTGTCGCGCAAAAGTGTCGCGGATCTGGTCGTCAACCTGATTGTGAATCCTCGCCTGCATCGGTATAGTAGTCTAGGAATCGATAAGCCCGGCACGGATGGCGACCGGCCTGATTAACTGACTGGAGGCGTGAGTGATGGAATTAAGACTGCTGGAATACTTTTTGGCGATTGATGGCGCGGGCTCGATCTCGCGGGCGGCAGAGCGGCTGCACATCACGCAGCCCACGCTGTCCCGCCAGCTCAAGCAGCTGGAAAACGAGTTAGGCGCCCCGCTGTTCACGCGGACCAACCACGGCCTCACGTTGACACACGCCGGTCTTTACCTCAAAACGCGTGCGCAGGAAATTTTGACGTTGACGCAGCAAACCGAGCAGACGTTTATCGACCAGCGCCGCCAGTTGTTCAGCGGCAACCTCAACATTGGCGCAGTCGAGGCCGACAGCAGTCACACTTTGGCCAATGAGCTTGCCGCGTTCACGGCCGAATACCCGGCGGTGACCTTCGACCTGTTCACCGGGACTTCCGACGACCTGTTTGACCGGCTCGACAAGGGCTTAATCGACCTAGCCTTGCTGCTGGAGCCGGTGAATGCCGACAAATACGACCACCTGACGCTGGCGCATACGGAACGCTGGGGCCTGGTCGTCAGCGTCGACGCCCCAATCGCGACTAAGCCCGTGATTGAGCCCGCCGACTTGCCAGAGGTGCCGCTCATCATCTCCAGTCGCGGCGCCGTACAGCAACTGCTGGCTTCGTGGTCTGAGATCGAGCTGGCCGACCTGAAAATTGTCGGCCACTTCAACCTGATTTTTAACGTCATGCCCCTGGTCCAAGCGCAAGTTGGCGCGGCGTTGACGATTGAAGGCGTCATCGACCCGCAAAACCATGCCGGGGTCCGGTTCATCCCGTTCTCACCGCGCGTGCAGACCCACACGGTCTTGGCCTGGCGCAAGCACCGGCTCCAGACGCCGATCACAACGGCATTTATTGACCGCTTCAAAAAGTTCACTAAATAGTTGAAGGTGCCTTGATCATGATTTTGATCAAGGCACCTTTTAGTGTGCGGCTGGACCGCTTCGAGGTCGAATTAGCTGTGAATATAAATGGAATACTATATGTCATGACACGGTTAAAAAGCTTCATCTTAAATTGATTGACAGCGGTTTCATTGTGTGCGATACTATCTCTGGATGATGGGAGGGCGAGGCAGGTACCGCTTCGTCAGATTCACCCGGAAACTCCCTGGCGATCCGACCTGCACCTTGGGGCCGCCAGGCACGTTGAGCCTTCCGATCGGTTTGGCGATGAAGACCATGTGAAGAGCATGGGGTCCTTACAGGACGCGTGAGGGATGCTGCTATCACTTTCCTAACTTAATAAAGCGACCGGCCCTGGTGACAGTGGTTGGGATAGCAGGCAGGGGCAACCCTGCAATAAAAAGCCACCGGGGCAACCACGGTGGCGCGGGACACCATTTCGAGAGGGATGGTGCCCTTTGCGTGGGTTCAAAGGCTGACGAAGCGCCCGGCTCCCTTTCTTGGTAATTTCAAGAAAAGGCGCCGGGCGTTTTTGACATTCGACGAGCGTGGGTCGTGGTCACCCACTCGGCTCGCAAATTATTTGTCCAGTTTTTGGTCTCTGAGGCGTTCTGCTAGATGAAGCGCGTGCTGCTGATGATACTGGTCAAGCAGCGCGGTTGGCTCAGCTTCGTATGCCGGCCAGGACCCAATCAGCTCCATCGAGTCGATTTCCAACTCGCCTGGAATCATCACCGTGTTTAAAGCAGCCCTGAGCTTATTGATCATGTCAGGGACTGCTTTAAGAATAGCTTCAGGTGGCTGCAGAGTATCCAAATCGAGCCATTGTTGGTTCTGCTTGATCACCGGTGCAATGGCCTTCTTGATTTCACGCACCTTCTGGCGACGCAGCTGAACATCCCCATCGACCGTTTCTGACCAGTGCGGCGCTTTCGCAATGACGTGCACCAACACATACGGATCCAAAGTGATTGAATTATCGTAGACTTCGACGTCGCCTTCATACATGTCGATCGTGATTGGCACCAGTTCGATTTTCATGACATTCTCCTCCTGCTTGTCTTTGGGGCCATCATATCGGATTACCAACAACTATGGCAAGGTAATCAGCAGCCGCGTTTTCACCTGTGGATCCATGACCATTGCATGGGCCTTTGCGGCATCACTTAACGGCAACCGCTCAACCGGCAGCGGCGCAAAAGCGGCCGCGTGCTGAAGCAGCCATTGATTCGCCTGCGTCAGACTCGCTAAACTCGCCCGGCTGATGACAAACCCGCGCAATTGCTGAACGTTCATGTAGAATCTGGGCAGGTCAAAGCTAACCTTGGGTTCTTTGGTGGCAGCAATCAAAATGAGCTGGCCGCCCACTGCAAGCTGATCCAGGTTTAGCTGCAACGGGACGCGACCTGCAGTATCGATGATGGCATCCACTGGCCCGGTCAATTTTGTCTCCCAGCCTGGTGCGTAGTCGATGACCTCAGCGCCCAAGGCAGTCACAGCAGCAAAATCTCGCGGATTCGCCGTGGCGATCACGTGCAGTCCGCAAATTTTCGCACACTGGATCAGCATCCGGCCAACGTGCCCCGCGCCGCCTTCGACCAGCAGAGTCTGGCCAGACTGCAGCTTCAGAAGTTGCGTGACGATGATGGCCGCGGTCGCACCAGGGTGAACTAGCGCCAGCCAGCTGCTCGGGTTTACATTGGGCATCACAAACAGACGCGTCTCAGGAATGGCAGCAAACTGTGCGGTGATCCCTTGCCGGCCGCCGTAGCCCATGCTGTTGGTCCAGACGCGGTCGCCAACATGGAAAGCCGTGACCTCTGCACCCACGGCCGCCACCGTACCCCACGCATCGCGGCCGATGATTTGCTGCGGTTGAAGCGGTGTTTTAAACGCCCCGGAACGCACATAAGCATCGACTCGGTCGACCGCCGCCTCACAGATCCGCACCAGGACATCAGCCGGCCCGATCGACGGCACCGGTAGCTGCCCCACTTCAATCTGGTCAGGATCTCCCACTTGCGTAAAATAGGCGGCCTGCATCTTGTCGGTTTCCGCTCTCACTGATTGTCATCCTTTCGAAAATACGCTGCCAACTCGTCCGCCTAGCCAACAGACCAGGATACCGGTCTTGAGTTACGCAGCCAGCAAATACTTCTTCAGCTTAGCCAATGTTCTTGCCTTAAGTGTACTGATAGGGAGAATGAAACGTAAGTGACAGTCTGCGTTGGGCCATCGAGTATACGCTCAATTTGGACTGTTCAGACTCCCACAGGCAGCAACCAGTTCATCTGCGGTTAAGCACTATGCTAAACTGAATTCAACAATAGTGATTAACGTCAATCATGGAGGCAGCCATGGCCAGTCAAAACCAAATCACAAACTTTTTCGAAGTCAGCATGATTGCTGATGCGCTCGGGGTGCCAGTCGAGTTCCAGCCTCGGGACAGCTATCAGCTCACCAGCATGACCGGCCATGGTACGTATGATCAGCCGACTGGCTCATGGTCCGACGACAGCTCGCTGACCCTGTGCTTGGCCGAAACGCTGACCGAAGGCGGCGGGCCAACCCAGCTGATGCAAAAGTTCACTGCCTATCTCGATGGCGACTACACGCCGCGCGGGATTCGTTTCGACATTGGCATCGGCACCAGTGAGGCCATCAGCCGCTTCAACACCGGGCGCGTGCCCGCAACTGAGGCGGGCAGCCGGTCGGTTAACGCAAACGGCAATGGCGCGTTGATGCGCATTGCGCCCCTCGCCTTCGTCCTGAATGGGCAAAGCTGGCCGGATCGTCAGCAACGCATCAGGGACTTTACCACAGTGACGCACGGCCACGAGAGGTCGATCATCGCCAGCTGTCTGTACGTTGAGACGCTGCGGCAGTTGCTGGCGGGCCAGATGCTCGCCGAAGCACTCAAGCAGGCCAGCCAGTTGGTGCACCAAAGTGACTTCCATGCCGAGGAACTCGCGTATTTTGACCGGGTCTTGAGCCCAGACTTTTTCGCCACACCGCGCGACCAGATTCGCTCAAGCGGCTACGTGATTGACTCGCTGGAAGCAGCCGTCTGGTGTGCGGCCAATGCCGCGTCAGTGCAGGACCTGATTTTAACTGCAGCCAACCTCGGCGAGGACACCGACACAATTGCCCAAATCGCCGCCTGCCTGTATGCGGCCGGCCACTTAGACGAGCAGCCCCCGGCGCAGTGGCGAAAGGCGTTGATTCAGACTAAGCAAAGCCGCCGTATCATTACCGACTTCGCCAAAAGATTTGGTGAAAAGTAGTCTCGGTACGCGACAATTCGCTTGTGGGTGCCCGCAGCACTGCCTTGAAAAGGCAGTGCTTTTTTCAATGGCCGGCAGCAAAAAAGCCGTGTCTTCTCAGACACGACTTCTTCAACCTTAATATTTGGCTTGAATCTGCTTGATCAGCTTGGCCATCGCCTGCTGCTGAGCCTTGGCGGTAATCTGCTTGACCAGCTTCTGCTGATCTGCCTTACTCATCGAAGGATTCTTTTGCATCGCCGCGGCGACTTGCGCCTGAATGGCTTGGCCCATCGCGGCCTTTTGTGCGGCACTCGGGTGCTGCATGGCTTTCGCCTGCTTGCCGAGGGCCTTGGCCTGCTTAGTGGTCAGGTTGTACCAACCCTTGGGCAGCGAGAACGTGTTGGTCTGGCTGACCAGCAAGTGATTGTTCTGGTTGGCAAACAGCGTCGAGTAAAATCCTGACTTGTACACCCACTCGGTGCGGCGGACTTTCATCTGCGCCACGTTATCAGACGTTGAGACGACCTTGTTGTGAATGTCGTAGTCCGCCTTGGTGTGCGTGGCCTTGCCTTTTTGGCTAGTCTTGTAGATGACCACGCTGTGCTTGCCGGCGGTGCCGATGTTCTGATGCAGCAGCAGTTTCAGCTGCGGACTCGGCGATGCGCTGTAAATCACCTGCGTGGTTTCAGTGGTAACTTTTTTCATCCCGACGTGCTGGGCATCGTTGGTCTGGATCAGCGCGATCGAGCCCAAGAGAATGACCAGGAAAACTGCGCTGAGGCACGTGCGCAGCCAGGAGTTCTTCATCAGCATGAAGCTGAGGAACAGCAAGGCGGTGCTAATGATCAGTATCCATAGAATCATTTTGCCGCCTCCTTTTTAGCGTCAGACTTGAGGTCAACCTCAACGGAACCCGTCTTCTGGTTAAGGAAGAATGCCAGCAGCCAGCCGAGGGTCGAAAAACCGATCGCGAACCAGAACGCCGCGTGGTAGCCGTTCAAGGTCGCGTTGAAGAACGCGTGCTTGTAGGCCAGCGGGTCGGACGTGAGGAGTGACTTGGCCGGCTTGGACGCGTTGGTGACGTCGCTGAGCACGGAGATCATGATCGCGGTCGCAATGGAGCTGGCGATCTGCCGCACCGTGTTGTTGACGGCGGTGCCATGGGCGATCATGTTCTGCGGCAAGGCATTCATGCCGTTGGTAGTCAGCGGCATCATCGTCATGGAGATCCCGAACATCCGGACCATGTACAGCATTGTGATGTAAATCGACGGCGTGTTGGCCGTGACGAACGCATAAGGCACCGTCGCAATGGCCAGCAGGAACAGGCCCAGTTGCGCGAGGCGCTTGGCCCCAATGCGGTCAAAAATGTTCCCAGTGACCGGACTCATCAGCGCCATCATGATGGCCCCAGGCAACAGGGTCAGCCCAGATTCCAGCGCCGTTTTGCCGTGAATGATCTGCAGGTACATTGGAATGACCATTTCGGCCCCGACCATCGCCATGTTGGCAATGGAACCCAGGATCGACGACAAGGTGAAGATTTTCGTTTTGAAAACCCGCAGTTCCAGGAACGGCTGGTCCAAGTGCAGCTGCCGGTACGTGAACAGCGCGATCACCAGTACGCCAACGATGATGGAGCCGTAAACGATCGGTGAGCCCCAGCCCTTGTCGCCGACTTCTGAGAAGCCGTAAAGCAAGGCGCCAAAACCGATGGTCGACTCGATGAGCGAAAGTACGTCGAGCTTCGGGTTGCGGTCAGGCAGCACGTTCGCCATGAAGAAGAACGAGCTGATCAAGACCAGCGCCGCAACGGGGATGATCATGCCAAACAGCATCCGCCAGCCGAACTGGTCGATCACCCACCCGGACAGCGTGGGCCCGATGGCGGGTGCAACCCCGATGGCGATGCCGGCGACGCCCATGGCGGCCCCGCGCTTTTCAGGCGGGAAAATCGTCAGCATGATGTTCTGCAGCAGCGGCATCGTGACGCCGACGCCGACCGCCTGGATCAAGCGCCCAGTCAGCAGGATGCCGAAGTTGCCGGCAACATAAGCGACGATCGTCCCAATCAGGAACGTGCTCATCGCAAACATGTACAGAATTTTGGTCGGCACCTTGTTCACCAGGAACGCGGTGACTGGAATCATGATCCCGTTGACCAGCATGAAGCCCGTCGTCAGCCACTGGACTGTCGAAGTGGAAATATTGAACGTATTCATTAAGGTCGGATACGCGGTTGAGAGAATGGTCTGATTCAACACAGTGGTGAAGGTCCCCACGAGCAGGGTGATGATCATCATCATCGCATGGATCGGTTTGCCATTCACATCTTTAGCATTTTTAAGACTGTCCATATGATGTTTTAGGCTCCCTATCTAATTTTTTGTTACCCGAATATAACATTGTGTTATAATCACAAGTGAAAATATTACGTCAGTTGTGTTTACATGTCAATGGTATAGGAGGAAAAACTTTGGATGAATTCAAACGTCAGGTCCAAGACCTTGACGTGTCAATGGGCATCGGCGAAACCAGCCGCGTCACTGGGGCTACGGCCACCCAGATCCGGTATTGGGAGAAAAAAGGCATCGTGCACCCGATCCGCCACGGCGAAGGGCAAAACAAGCGGTACAGCTACCGCGACATCGTGACGATCAGCTTCGTCAAATCGATGATCGACCAGGGTTACACGCTGGCCAAGGCGGAACAAGACGCCGCCACCCACTTCACGTTCGCCGATGCCCTGCAGATGATCGTCAAAGAGCGCGTGCATCTTGCCGCCCAAACTGCGCATACCCTGACGCTAAACTTCGGGCCGCTGGACAATGATCCCGGCTACGACGTGGTGGCCGAAGTCGGCGATCAAGTGACCCTTAAGCGCGTCCCCCACCAAGCCAATTAATCAATGATCGATAGCAAAAAATTGCCGTCTTCTGCATCGTGCAGAAGACGGCATTTTAGCGTCTAGGGTTGAATTAAAGAAGGACGACCACTTTGCCGAAGCTGTCCGGCTCATCCAGCGCCGCCTGGGCCTCACCGGTGTGGGCCAGATCGAAGGTCTTGCGCGGTTTAACGTCGATGTGGTGATTCTCGATCAGCCGCATCATGTTGGCAAAGCGCTCCGGGGTGATCTCAGCACCAGAGCCGAACGAGGTCAAAGACGCCCCGGTGGGAATGACGAACGGGTCAAAGTCCGGCACCGTCCACTGATTGGCCAGACCGCCGACCAGGCAGCAGTACCCGCGCGGATTCAGGTGCGAGAGCGAATCCGTCAGCGTTGCCGTCCCGACCAGTTCAATTATGGCGTCGAACTTGCCATCAGTTTGCACCTTGCCGTCCTCATCGAGCACCGGCTCGTCGCACCCGATGGCTTTTAGCGCCGCAAATTTTTCTTGGTGGCGCGTGGACCCGGCAATCTTAATGGTTGGATCCATCGCCTTGGCCAACTTGATGGCCGCGCTGCCGACGCCGCTGGTCGCCCCACGCACGAGCAAACTGTGGGCGAGGTCAAGGTGCGCATTGTGCAGCGCGCCGTACGCGGTGAAGTAGGTCTCGGGGATCGCGGCAAATTCGGCCCAGCTGAGACTGGTGGTCACCGGCAAAATGCTTTGATTCGGCATCAGCACGTACTCGGCATAACCGCCGTCAAACGCCCGCCCCATGCCGCCCATCAGGCAGGCGACCGTTTGACCGACTGGCAGGTGAGCGGCGTCGGTGGTGTCCGCAATTTCACCGACGCACTCGATGCCCAAGATCCGCGGGAACTTGACAGTCGGTGACTCGCCATTGCGAGTGAAAATTTCCGACCGGTTGATGCCAAAGCCTTTGACTTTGACCAGACTCCAGCCAGGTTTGACCTGAGGGGTCGGCACCTCTTTAAGCTGCAGTGCTTCCGGCCCGCCTGCTTGTTCGATCACGATTGCTTTCATGCTGACTGCCTCCGTTCTCAATTAGTTTCACGCCTATAGTGTACCACCCGCGGTAAAGTACCAAGAAGGCAGCCTGCACCTCGCCCACTCCGGCTACTGCGGAGCCCCGTCGCCTCGGCTGGCCTCGCATTGACGTGAATCAGCCGGCTTGGCGAAACACCCGCCACCGCGGTACCGTCAGCCCAAGCACCACGGCCGCGGCCAGCACCAGGACCGTCGCAATGCCCATTGCCAGGTGCATGCCGCTGATAAACCACGCTGGGTGGGCCGCCGGGAACGTGGTGATCCGCCGCCCGGCCAGGGTGCTCATGCGGGTAAACAGCGTCGTGGTCGCGGCGCTGGTGCCGGCGACCATCCCTAGGTTGCGCGCCAGTGCGTTGACACTGCCCGCGACGCCCAGTTGCGTGGAATCGGCGACCGACATCACGAGGTCCCCGATTGGCGACTGAAAGATCCCGCTGCCGATCCCCAGCATCACCGTGATCACCACAAAGGCCCACAGTGAGCTGTGCAGGCCGAGCAGCAAGTAGCCGGCACTCCCGAGCGCAATCAGCAGCACGCCGCTCAAAGCGACCGCAGCGGCGTTATAACGGTCGGCCAGCACGCCGCCCAGCGGCGCAAAGAACACCATCATCAGCGGGTACAGCGTCAGCAGCGCCCCGGCGGTGCCCGGCCCGAGCCCCAGCGCGTCCTCGAGGTAAAACGGCATCAGCACGGTCGTGAAGAACTGCGCCATGAAGACGAAGAACACCGAGAGCACCCCCAGTGAAAACAGTCGGTTGTGGAAAATCGTCAGCGGCATCAGCGAGTTTTGGTTGCGGCGGTCCCACCACCAGAAAAATAGCAAGGCCGCCGCCGCAGTGATCAGCAGGCCCATCACCCCCGGCGTAAGCCCCTGGGTCTGCAGCAGATTCAACGACCAAAACCCGGCCCCGATCGCCAGCGCCTGGGCAGCTGCGCCCAGCCAATCAAAGGTCGACCGCTGCGGCTGCCCGTTGCCCATCGCCCACAGCGCAAGCCCCAAAGCGACCAGGCCAAATGGCACGTTGATCCAGAAAAGCACTGGCCACGCTGCGACCGCCAGCACCAGTCCGCCAACGGCCGGGCCGGCGACACTGCCTAGCGCGACAAAGGTGCCAACGAAACCCATCGCCTTGCCGCGCTCCCGCGCCGGGAAACTCGCCGTCACGATGCGGTAAGTATTGGCCAACGTCATGGCCGCCCCGGTCGCCTGCACGATCCGCGCCACCATGAGAAAGGCAAAGCCCAGATCAATGCCCGCCATCACCGACCCTAAAATGAAGCCCGCCGTGCCCCACTTGAAGATGCGCGGCTTGCCGATCAGGTCGCCCAGCTTGCCGAATGGCAACAGCAGTGCCGTTAGCACGATCAGGTAGACCGATGTCGCCCACACCATTTGGCTGGCCGGCACGGCGAGGCTTTTGGCCATCACCGGCACCGCAACGTTGACGACCGACCCATCCAGATTGGTCATGAAGGCAAAAAAGCCCAGCGCCGTCATCGCCCACCAGCGCTTACTTGCGGCGATTTCCATTTAAATTCCCCCTGACCTTTAACTCAGCTGGGCCCGCAGATTTGCCAATGTCAGCTCCCGGGTGCTCGGCACCACCAGCGCCGCCTCCTTCAAGATCCACCGATCACCAATGCCGACCGATAAGGCCCCGGCCGCGTTGATTGCCTCGATCCCGGACGCCGCGTATGAGATGCCGATACAGTCCGCCGGCGCCGAGCCAATGCTGGCAGAGGCCTTTAAATATATTTCTGGATTCGGCCTTTCCTGAATGAACATATCTGGGCAAATCCGATTTGGAAAATACTGGGATAATTCAAGCCTGTCAAGTACCACCGGGACGTTTTTCGACGCGGAGGCTAAAGCCAGGAGAAACCCGTTTGTCTTCAATTCGGCCAAAAATGCCTTGATTCCCGGCAGGGTATCAGCCGGGGTCAGGTTTGCCACCAACTTGAGAAATCGTTCATTCTGATGGTTGGCAAGGAATGCCTCAGCCACCGCATCAAACTGATCAGCTTCACCTGAGTAATCCAAAATCATCCCGAGCGTATCAAAGCGGCTGCGGCCTTTCAATTGCACCTCGAGTTCATCATCCCAGGGCAGCTGAAGTGAGGTCGCGAGCTGGTGCCAAGCCTTCAGATCTAAGCTTGCCGTATCGAGAATCACCCCGTCCAGATCAATGAGAAAACCACGAATCTGCGCAAACTTCACCATTTGGATCACCCCAATAATTGATGAGCTCATGGTAGCAGAATTTTTTCTCCCTGGCGCTTCAGACGACTCGTTGCCGCGTGAAAAAAACGTGTCCCATGTCAGATTGCAGGCGACTCGCCTAATACTTGTTTAGCTAATTGCTTGACTCTGGGCGACAGCAACGTGATCATCTTGGTCAACGTCGCGTTGTTAGTTTAGCCGTCATCGGCAGCGCCATGTTGACTACCAAGCCGGCGTCCTTGGTCATAAACGCAAAACGGCCGGGTTGAAGACTCAGCGACAGATAGCAAAACAGGAGCACACTTACTGTGTGCCCCAGTTGTATTAGCCAATTTAGATCAATTGGAAGTGCCGCAGCCCTTGGCCAATGCCGTCATGCATGTTATCGCCGGTCACGTATTCGGCCAGGGCCTTCATTTTCGGATTGCCGTTGCCCATCACCACGGGGTGATCGACCAGCTTCAGCATCGGCTCATCGTTCAGCTCATCGCCAAAGCCGTAAGTGGGAATGCCGGTGAGCCCCGCCTCGGCCAGTAGTTTCAGAATGCCAGTCCGCTTGGACACGCCGGCCAGCATGGTGTCCAGGCCGCGCGGATTATTCCGTACCAGGTCCAGCTGACCGGCAAACTGCCGGTTGTACAGGGCTTCCTTGTCCGTGTTGAACACGAACATGAAGTTGACCTCGTGGGTTTGGTACCAGTCCGGGTTCACCTTAGCGTCCAGCTTCAGCAGGGCAAAATTCTCGCGGGTAGCCGCAGTTTCTCGACTCAAGGCAAATCGGCGGTTGTTGAACCACGCCACCGGATCGCCTTGCTTTGCGGCAAAGGCGTTGAACGCCTCGATCAGCGGCGTCGGGATCACCGCCGCGTCCAGCTTGCGGCCTTGGTACTGGACGTAACTGCCATTGGCCGAGACGATCGAATCAATACCGGTTTGATCCAGCACATACTGAATCTCGAAGATGTTGCGGCCAGTCGCGACCACCGGCAGCACGTCATTTTGCCGCAGCTGCTCGATGGCCGTCAGCGTGCTTTTGGCCAGTAACTTATCATCGCGCAGCAGCGTGCCGTCCGAATCGAAAAAGACAACTGCTTTAGGCATGCACATCGCCCTTTTCCATCGCGGCCTTGATGTTGGGCAGGGTCAGCTCGGCGGTCGAGGGAAAGACGATGGCGGCCTCGTGCAGCTCTTCAGCATCCCCGATGCCGACTGACAGTTCACCGGCCGCGTTAATGCCCTGAACGCCCGCGGCCGCGTCTTCAATGCCGATGCAGGCCTCAGGCGCGACAGCGATACTCTCGGCGGCCTTGACGAAAATTTCTGGATCCGGCTTGCCGTGAGCCAGCGTCGCGGGGTCGACGATGTGCGGGAAGTACTCGGTCAGTCCCAGGTTCTTCAGCACCCGCGGCGCGTTTTTCGACGCGGAGGCCAGCGCGAGCTTGTAGCCGCCAGCCCGCAAGGCATCCAGAAAGTCCTGGATTCCTGGCAGGATGTCGGCGGGGGTCAGCGTGTCGACCAGCTGCAGGTACCGCGTGTTTTTCTCGGTGGCCAGCGCTGCTTTTTCCGCCAGCGTGAAATCATGTTGCTTGCCGCCGTGCTTCAAAATCAGATCAAGCGACGCCATTCGGTCAATACCCTTCAGTGCGTCGGCCAGCTCATCGTCCCAGCCGGCACCCACCTTTTCGGCGATTTGTTTCCAGGCCTGCGAATGAAATCGCGCCGTGTCCGTGATCACGCCGTCCAAATCAAAGACGGCGCCTTTAATTTGCTCAAATGTTGTCATGAAATGCCTCCTAACGATAGTCGACCGTGACTGCTTTACCCGCGGTCAACGCGATTGGCTTGTCTGCCACCTTGACTTGCAGATCCTGGTCCGCCTTCAGCGTGAGGGTCTGGTGATCAGCTGTGACTGCCACCGCTGCGCCCTGGAAGTGCAGCTGGTAGTCCAGCTGCTGCCACTGACTTGGCAACTCCGGCTCAAACCGCAGCTGCGAGCCTAGCAGATTCGCGCCGCCGTACAGGGACTCCTCAACATACAGTGTCGCCCCCATCACGCCCAGGTGAATCCCTTCGGCGGTGGTGCCGCCTTGAATGTCGTAGTAATCCGAGAACAGCGCCTGATGGAACAGCTGCCACGACTGGTCGCGGCGGTTGTCCATGCGCGTGAGGACCGCGTACACGATCCGCGACAGCGTCGAGCCGTGCGTCGTCCGCTCCAGGTAGAACTCCAGGTTCTGGGAAAAATGATCCGCCGGCAGCTGGTAACCCATGTCGGCGATCAGGCCCTCGATGGTGGCCGGATCCAGCAGGAAGTACGCCATCATGGTGTCGGCCTGCTTGGCCACCTGATACGCGTCCGGCGTTTTGCCTTCCGCCTTCAAGATGCGGTCGATGCGCGAAATATCGCCGTACTTTTTCTGGTACGCGTCAAAGTCCAGCGTCGGCAGCTTGAAGTAGCCGGCGAACTGACCGATGATGCCGTTGTCGTTGACGTCCAGGGTCAACTTGCGCCGCACGACATCGAGCTGAGCGAAATCATGCGCGGTAAAAGCGGCCCGCTTGGCGGCGGCCGCATATCCGTGCTTGGCGAATCGCGGTTTCAGCTGGCCGATCAGCTGAAACAGCCATGCCGTCATGATGTTGGTGTACGCATTGTCGGTAAGGCCGGCCTCGTCGCTGTTCGGATAGCTTTCGTGGTACTCATCCGGCCCCATCACGCCGCTGATGTGATAGCGGCCGGTGGTCTTATCCAGCGTCGCCATGCTGAGCCAGAACTTCGCAACCGACAGCAGCAGCTCCAGGCCCTGATCTTTCATGTACTGGTCGTCGCCTGTGATGTGCCAGTACAGCCAGGCGTCGTAGGCCACCGCCAAGGAGACATGGCGCTGGCGCCGCGAGTTGTCCGGGTCCCACTGGTTGGTCAGCGGGTTCAGGTGGACGAACTGCGATTGCTCGTCGCCTTTCATCCCTGACTGCCACGGGTACATCGCGCCTTGTTTGCCAATGCTTTGCGCATACGCGCGCGCCGCCGGCAGCCGCCGGTAGCGGTAATCGAGCATCGCCTTGGCAATTTTGGGCGCGTGGGTCGCGTAAAACGGCATGACGAACATCTCGTCCCAGAAGACATGACCGCGGTAGGCCTCACCGTGCAGCCCGCGGGCCCCGACCGAGGCGTCAAGCTGATTGCTGGCCAAGGCCGCGCCTGACACGAACAGGTGGAAAATGTTGACGCGGGTCAGCTTCTGGCTGATGGTGTCGCCTTGGATCGCAATATCGTCGCCTTGCCAGACCTCGCCGTAAAATGCCGCGGTGCTTTTTTCGGTATCGGCAAAGCTGACTTCATCCAGCTCATCCCAGACGGCGGTATCAAGCGGCGTCTCGCCGCTTTCTCGACTGGTGAACAGCGCGACCAGCTTGTCGATCGTGTAGGTCTTGGCCGGCTCGACGGTCAGGTCCACGGTTTGGCGAATCGCCTTGGCGCCGGTGGTGGTTTTCACCTGCTCGCGCAAGTCGCGGTTGGGGCTAGTCAGCTTGCTGCCGATGGCAAACGCAATGCCGGAGTTTTTGGTGGTGCCGGTGAGCAGCGCCTTGTTGGCCGCACTGGCCATGCCCGTCACGGTGATGTGGTGCTGGTCGAACTGGTTGTAGCGCGCCACGTTTTTGTTCACGACGTCGCCGTCGATCGTGCCGTAAACCTGCACGCTGCCGGCAAAATTCAGCGGCGTGAACTCGTAGCGAATCGCGAGCCGGTGAAAATGGCGCATGTCCGCCACCTTGGTTGCGCGCACCATCATTTGATGCCCGGTGCCAATGGTCACCATCAGCGTCGTCGTCAGCTTGCCGGTTTTCAGATCAAGGCTGCGGTAACTGTCGGTGATGCCACTGTGGCGAATCTGGAACGGGTTGGCATGGTCGATGCCGATGGTCAGCGCCTGCGGGTTCGGCAGGTTGACCAGGTCCTCGTTGACCACGTCGCGGCCGTTGACCGGCGTCGTGTTCTGGTTGTACACGCCGGCCACGTACAGGCCCGGATAGTTATCGTCATCCGCGCGGCTTTCCACATAGGCCCCACGCAGGCCATAATAGCCGTTGCCGAGCGTCAGCATCGCCTCCTGCCCAAAGTTGCGCTTGCCCTGATACTCGCCGTAATAATCCAAGTGCCAGCTGTTGTACGTCTGCTTGGCTTTAACGGCCTGGTCCAGGCCGTCCTTGGTCACCGTCGGCCGCGCCAGCACCGGCACGTTGAACAGGTTGGTCAGCGCCAGCCCGATGTCGATGCGCTGGTGGTTCAGCCCCACGACCGTGTCGGAAAACGGATAGGTCAAGGGGTTCTCGATAATGATGGCGTCAAAGCCGACGCCGACTAATTTCACACGAATGTTTTCAAGGTTTTCGCCAATTGACTGGTCCGGGTCATACCGGATCACAATGTGCCGCGGCTGCATCTCCGCGTTTGCTTGAGGCACATCCATTTCAATGGCGTCCGTCAAGATCTTTAACGAGATTGTTCTCATTTAATCATCCTTTCAGAAAAGGGTACAAGATTATGTTAACTATTTTCGTTCCAAACGTCAAACTTGGTCAAACCCTGATTGTTTCCTGAGGTTACTTTAATCGTAGCAAACCCAGCCGCCAAAAGCCGGCCTGAGCCCTCGCCAAGTGGCAGCGTTGGCTGATGGCAACCATTAGCCGGACATGCAAAAGCGCCCCGTTTCGACTGTGCGAAACGAGGCGCCTTACTTTACTTGTCTAACTGTTTGACCGCGGCCGCCATGGCCGTGTCATCGTTTTGCAGCTTAGCGGACAGCAGCGTGATCAATTTGGTCAGCGTTGCGTCGTTGGTTTGACCGGTCACCGGCAGGCGGTTGTCCTGCTGGAACTTCTGGACCGCCGTTTGCACGGTCGGGCCAAAGTAACCGTTGACCGTGCCAACGTCGTAGCCCAAAGCGGCCAGCGAGGTCTGGAGCGACTTCACATCGGTGCTTTCGTCGCCCAGCTTCATGTTCGCGGTCGCAAAGCCGGCGATCTTGGCCCAGGCCGGATAGTCGGCCTTGATGGTCGGCGTCAGGCCCTTGTGGTTGATCCAGGACCCGTTCGGTGTCAGCCACTTGGCAATCGTCAGCTTGACCTCGGCGTTGTCGCCAAGCTCCGCAACATTTTGCACGGTGCCCTTGCCGTAGCTCTGGCTGCCGATCAGCGGCACCCCGGCGCTTTGGTTCCAGGCTGCGGCCAGAATCTCGGAGGCCGAGGCAGAATCGCCATCGATCAAGACGGCGATGGGCTCGGTGATCTTGAAGCCCTCATCGTAGCCCTTGCCGGCCTTGTAGACCTGCGTCTTGCCGGCGCGGTCTTGGACCTTGACGATGGTCTTGCCGTTCTTCAGCCCCATCGACGCCATCTTCAGCGCCGTGTTGAGCTCGCCGCCGCCGTTGCCCCGCAAATCCACGACGAACTTCTTGGCGCCTTCCTTGCGCAGCTTTTTGACTGCGTTTTCGAACTGACCCGCGGTCGGCTCGGAGAAGGTCGCGACGGTGATCACGCCGACGGACTTGTCGGTTTGGTTCAGCGCCGAGGTGACGGTCGCCTGGGTGATCCGCGCCCGCGTCATCGTCACGGTTTGATCGCTGCTGTCGCGGCGGATGGTGACCTTGACGCTGGTGCCGATCTTGCCGCGGATCTTGGCAACGGCCTCCGTCACGGACTTTTTCTCAACGGACTTGCCGTTGACCGCGATCAGCTGGTCGCCTGCGCGCAGCCCCGCCTTTTTGGCCGGACTGGTCGGCTGGACGCTTTGCACCGTCAGCTTGGTGCCGTTTTGCTCGATCGTGGCGCCGATCCCGCCGAAGCTGGCGGACATGGTGTCATCCAGATTCTTCTTATCCTCGTTTTGCAGGTACGTCGAGAACTTGTCGTCCAGGCTTTCCATCATCCCGTTGATCGCCCCGTTGGCCAGCTTGGTCGACGAAATCGGCTTGTAGTAATTGGCCTTGATGGAGTTGTAAGTGCCGATGACCTTGTAAAAGGCCGGCGGCACCGTGATCTTATCACCGGGGTTGAGCTCGGGGTGCAGCGCGTAGCCGAGGCCGCCGCCGACCAGCAGCGCGACCACAGCAATCAGGGCCGTCGCCCACTTGGAAAAGCGGTACGACGGGCGCTTTTTGCCTGGTTCCGGGGTCGGCGTTGGCGTTGGTGTCGGCTTGGGCGCTGGGGTCGGCGTTGGGTTTGGCTGCTGATTTTCTGGGTCGTTATCCATACTTTAGTTCCTTCCGACGTGTTCGTGGCTCAGGTACATGTTGTACGCCTCGTCAAAGACACTCATGCTCGGCAGATAGCCGGCGTTCAGCTCCAGGTAATTGGAGAGCTTTTCAAAATCAGTTTCCTGCTTGGGAAACGCCTGGTCCAAGAAGGCATTTTGCGAAAAGTTGGCAATTTCACCGTGGTCATTCGGGTTGCGCAAAGTCATCAGGTACTGGTAAAAGGTTTGGCGCATTAGGCGTCCCTCCAGTTTTTGTCGATGAATTCCTGACGCTGCTGGTGCTCCTCGGCAAAGCGCCGCGGGTTGTGCGCGTAAAACTGCTGGTGCTCGGGCTCGGCCTCGTAAAACGGCTTGGCGTCCTCGATTGAGGTCACAATTGGCTTGTCGAAGCGGCCGCTGGCTTCAAGCGCCGCCTTTGATGCCTCGGCCGCCTTGCGCTGCGCCTCGTTGGCGACGTAAATCACCGGCCGGTAATTGTCGCCGCGGTCTTGAAACTGACCCATGGCGTCGGTCGGATCGGTTTGCTGCCAGTAAGTGTTGAGCAGATCCTCATACGAAACGACACTCGGGTCATACGTGATCCGCACGGCCTCGGTGTGGCCCGTCTCGTGGGCCTTGACCTGCGCGTAGGTTGGGTTGGCGACATGCCCGCCGGTGTACCCGGACACCACGTTCAAAATGCCTGGCTGCTCCTCGAAGGGCTTGACCATGCACCAAAAGCACCCACCTGCAAAAATTGCTGTTTCTGCCATCACAATTTCCCCCTTATCTCACACTCGAGCCTGCCGCTTACTTTTTTGGCAGGTAAACCGAGAAGTCGATCTGCGAGTTAGGCAGGTCGATCTTGGTGGCCTTCAGCTGCATGCCGTTAGCCATCTTGAATTTGTTCAAGTCTAGCACAACCGTCTTCTGCTTGCTATTCATCCTGACCCAATTGGGCAGTTTGTAGTTGCTGGCAGCGTAGCTCATCACGTACGAGATCGGCACGGGCAGGCTGCCGACGTTCAGCCGGCGGGCCTTGAGCTCGACGTTGCCGTTTTTCAGGACCAGCGGGTCAAACAACAGGCTGAAGCCGACTTTTTGGCCGAAGAACTTGAACGACCCGCCGAGCACGGCTTGATCCGCCAAAGTCAGCGAGTACTTCACGTTGCTGCCTTTTTGAAAATCGTTCAGGTAATAAGAAATAATCTCGTTGGCTTGGCGCTTGGTCAAGGACACGGTCATCGCCGGGTCGCCAGTCGTGGTGTCTTGCGTCGAGTAACTTTGGGCGACCGGCGTCAGCACCGAATGACCCAGCCAGAGGCCGGTGCCAAGCATCAGCCCGATCAGGATCAGAAATGCCCACTGCCACAGGTTAACGCGGCCGCGGGCCCGTGTGTTTTCAGATTTGGTGGCCCGTTTGCGGGTCTTTGCTTCTCGCATACTTATTTCTCCCAGGATTGCTTAGTTGCTTGCATCTTTTTCCAGAGCTGCGACGTCATCAGCGCGTACCCGGCGTTGTTCGGGTGAAAGTGATCCGACTCGAAGATCAGCGGGTTCTTACTGCTGCCCGACATCGCCGCCTCAAGCTTTTGCTTGTCAGACTTGCTGTTGGCCTGCGTGCCGGTACCCTTGGTCAGCACCGAATCGATGTCGACATAGTACATGTGATCAAAGCCGCCCAGCGCCGCCTGCGTCGCACCATTCCAAGTCTTCACGCTGGTGCTCATTGCGGTCAGATTGGGAAAATAGACGTAGAAGGGATTGTAGACGCCAAATACGTACACCGGCGCCTTCGGGTTCAGCTGCCGCAGCGCGGTCAAAAGACTGGTCAAATGGCGCTGGTAAGTGGCTGCGCCGTCGGTGACGTCCTTCGTCGAAATCGACAGAAGGTTCTTTTGCAGCACGTGCATCAGGTCGTTGCCGCCGACCGTGACGGTCAAAATGTCGGCGTGCTCGACATCGGTGCGCAGCTTTTTCTGCTTGTTCACGCGCTTGAGGATCTGCGTGCTGGTGTCCCCGGTCACGCCGTAATTCGCGGTGTCGACCTGGTAGACGCCGGAGCTTTCCAAGTCGCCTTTTATCAGGCCGACATAGCCGCCGTTGTTGGTCTCATCGCCAACGCCGTGGGTCAGGGAATCCCCAACCGCGGCCAGGCGCAGGGTCTTGACCTGCTGCACCTGCCCTTTGAGTTGAATCGGCTGCGCCTTGGGCCCCGCCACCTGCCAGATCAAGAACGTGACCACAGCCGAAGCGAGGACGATCAAGACACTTAACCACCAGTGTTTTTTCATGGGTCCTCCTTTAACTAAAAAAAGAGCCGGGAAACCCGACCCGAATGTATCTATTTTAGTCGACGTAGTACGTGATTGCAAAGGCCCCATCGCCGGTGTGCGTGGCGATCACCGGATCAGTTGGCCGCACAAGCAGCTCCGCAGTTGGCAGCGCGGCCTTGACCTTGGCGCCGATTTCCTCGGCGAGCTTTTGACCGCCGGCGTAGGACACGCCAACACTCTTGACGTTGCCGAGCTTGGCCATTTGCTGAACCGTTTTATCGGCGAAGTTGACCAGCGTCTTCATGCCGCGGCCTTTTTGCAGGGCCTTAAGCTCGCCGCCGGTGACTTCGAGGATCACCTTGATGTTGAGCAGCGAGGACAGCATCCCCGACACGCGGCTGATGCGGCCGCCCTTGACCAGGTTGTCCAACGTGGACACGCCCATCACCAGCTTGGTGTGGTCGCGGATCTGTTCCATCCGCTTGATCACGTCGGCCATCGGCTTGCCCGCCTGGATCAGCTTGGCGGCCTCGATCACCTGGAACGCCAGCGCGCGGTCGGTGAACTGCGAATCCACCACCGTCACCTTGCCCTTGCAGAGCTCGGCAGCCTGGCGTGCGGAGTTGACCGTGCCGGAAATGGCCTCAAGCATGTGCACGGCCAGCACCTCACTGCCGTCAGCGGTCAGGTCGTTGAACACATCGAGAAAAGTCCCAATCGCCGGCTGGGAGGTTTTCGGCAGCGCTGAGGCCGCCGCCATCTTATCCATAAACTCGGCGCGCGTGATGGTCTCACCGTCTACATACACGGTGGAATCGATCATAATCGTCAGCGGAATGACGTGAATGTCGTACTTCGCGATTTCTTCCGGGGTCAACTGAATTGATGAATCCGTCACCAGTTTGATGTTTGCCATTTGAGCCACGCTTTCTGTAGGTAATTTTGCACTGGGTTCAGTATACCAAAGCATGCCCCTATTTGTCAGTAACAGGGCACTTAGTTTTGAACACTAGATAAGATTGTTTTACCATCTTCATCATGGTATTATAAACGTAAAGAACCAGGGAGGTTGCCGATGCAATTGAGTAAACCATTTAAGTCAACGTATTATAATTTCAATGACCAGATGCTGAGCGCTGTCACCCACGCGTTTGCGCTGGGCCTGGCTGTCGTCGGCACGGTTGCCTTAGCCTTCAAGGCCACCACCACGCTGCGGCTGGTCACCTTCCTGGGGTTCGGTTTTTCGCTGATCATCTTGTACCTGGGCTCCACGCTGTTTCATGGGTTTTACTTCACCAAGGCGCGCCATGTCCTGCAAGTGATCGACCACTCCAGCGTCTTCATTTTGATTGCCGGCTCGTACCTGCCCTACTGCCTGGTCGCCATTGGCGGACCGCTGGGCTGGGGGCTGCTGGCCGCGATCTGGCTGCTGTGCGCCGCCGGCATCGCGTACAAACTCTTCTTCCTCGGCCGCTTTCGTGGCGCAGAAACGGCAATTTACGTGATCCTGGGCTGGATGTGCCTGATCGGCATGCAGCCGCTGTGGGCGCACCTGGGCCGCATCGGCTTCTGGCTCCTGGTGGCCGGCGGCGTGGCTTACACGGTTGGCGCGCTGCTTTACTCGCAGAAAAAAATCCCATACATCCACGTCGTTTGGCACGTGTTTGTCATGATCGGCTCGGCCTGCATGTACGCTTCGATTTACCTGTTCGTTTGAGTTTATACAGCAAATGCCGGCGCGGAGAAAATTCCGCGCCGGCATTTTTTTATGACTTGCGTTGCCAGGTCTCAAACACGTGGGTCTTGCGCGGGTCAGGGTCGATGACTTCGCGGCTGGCCACCTGTTTGAAGGCGGCCCAGTCCAGCGCAGGCATTTTGACGTCGCCGGTGAAGGTCCCGGCCAGCTTGGTCACGTACAGTCGGTCGACGATGTCGGCATAGGCGGTGAAAATCTGGGCACCGCCCACGATCATCAGGTGCTGTTTGGGGTGCGCCGAAGCAAACGCCAACAGCGCCTTGCGGTCGTGAATCACGACGGCACCAGGGGCTTGATAGTCTGCCTGGCGGGTCAGCACGATATTTGTGCGGCCGGGCAGCGGGCGCTTCGGCAGACCCTCGTAGGTCGTCCGCCCCATCACCGTCAGCTGGCCAAGCGTGAGCTGCTTGAACTGGTGCAGGTCATCGGGCAGGTGCCACGGCAGCTTGCCATTTTTGCCAATCGTGCCGGCTTGGTCCTGCGCCCAAACAAATGCGATCATCGTGTCCTCCTGTGGTGATCAGACGGCGACCGGGGCCTTGATGGCGGGATACGGGTCGTAGTCTTTCACCTTGATGTCTGCCATGGTCAGCGTGTCGATGGTTTTGCCCGGCGTCAGCACCAGCTGCGGGCTGTTGCGCGGCGTGCGGCTGAGCTGCTCGGCGACCTGGTCGACGTGGTTGGTGTAAATGTGCGCATCCCCAAACGTGTGGATGAATTCCCCGACCTGCAGCCCAGTTTCCTGGGCCACCAGGTGGGTCAACAGCGCGTAGCTGGCGATGTTGAACGGTACGCCAAGGAACATGTCGGCGCTGCGCTGGTACAACTGCAGCGAGAGCTTGCCATCATTGACGTAAAACTGGTACAGCGTGTGGCACGGCGGCAGCGCCATGGTGGGCACGTCTTCCGGGTTCCACGCCGAAACGATCAGACGCCGTGAATCAGGCGTTTTTTTGATCGCCTCGATCACGTTGCCCAGTTGGTCGATGGTGTCGCCGCGGCTGGTTTCCCAGGCGCGCCACTGCTTGCCGTAGACGTTGCCCAGCGTCCCGAATTTTTTGGCGAAGGCTTCGTCTGCCAAAATTTTATCATCGAATGCCTGCATTTGCGCCTGATAGACCTTGGCAAATTCCGGGTCCTTGAGCCGGCGCTGGCCGAAGTCGGTCATGTCCGGGCCCGTGTACTCACGGGATTCGACCCAGCGCTCGAAAGCCCACTCGTCCCAGATGTGGTTGTGGTGCTGCAGCAGAAAGCGAATGTTGGTGTCGCCGTGCAAAAACCACAGCATCTCGCTTTTGATCAGCCCAAATGGAACCTTTTTCGTCGTCAGCAAGGGAAACCCTTCGCTGAGGTCAAAGCGCAGCTGCGCCCCAAAAATCGAATAGGTCCCGGTCCCGGTGCGATCGCCTTTGAAATCCCCGGTTTCCATGATCTGCTTGAGCAGGTCCAGGTATGGCTGTTCTGTGACTGGCATCGTCTTCCTCCTAATCTGACACGTACTCATCGAGTGCGGCAAAGCGGTCAAACATCTTGTCGAGCGCGGCGTTTTTGTCGTCGATCTGCTTTTGGATGTCGCCCAGCTTGACGTAATCCTCGCCGCTGATTGTGCCCATTTCTTTTTTCAGCGCCGTGATTTCATCGTCCAGCGCATCCATTTTCTTCTGCAAGTCGTCGTGCTCGATTTGCTCCGCGTAGGTCAGCTTGGTTTTCTCGGTTTTTTCGGCGGGCTTCGGCGACGCCGCTTGCGGCAGCGGCTTGGCCTTAGGACCGGCATCCTGCTGCTCGTCTGCCCGCATTTTCTTCAGGTAGTCGGTGAACAGGCCAACATGGCGGTCGATGCGCCCGTTGCCTTCGAAGAACAGCAGGTTATCGGCCACTTTATCCAGAAAGTAGCGGTCATGCGAAACGGTGATGATGGTGCCCGGAAACTGCCGGAGGTAATCCTCCAGCACGGTCAGCGTGGCGACGTCAAGGTCGTTGGTCGGCTCATCGAGCAGCAGCACATTCGGCTGGCTCATCAAGATCCGCAGCAGGTACAACCGACGTTTTTCCCCACCGGACAGGCGCGAAATCAGCTCGCCGTGCATGCTGCGCGGAAACAGGAACTGCTCCAGCAGCTGGGTGACGGAAATGCGCTCACCGGCATTGGTCACCAGCTCCTCGCCGGCTTCTTGCAGGTAGGCGATCACGCGCTTAGTCGGATCCAGGTCAACGGCCAGCTGGGTGTAGTAGCCCAATTTGACCGTCTCGCCGAGCACGCAGGTCCCGCTGTCCAGCTTGACCTTGCCGGCGATCACGTTCAGCAGCGTCGACTTGCCGGCGCCGTTGAGTCCCGAAATGCCGATGCGCTGGCCCGGCTGCACCAGCCAGGAGAAATCGTTCAGAATGCGGTGGTTGCCCAGCGTCAAGTTCGCGTGGGAAAATTCGATGACTTTCTTACCCAGCCGCGTCGACGCGACTTTCATCTCCACGGTACCGTTCTGGGCCGGCTGGCTGTTCATGTTTTCCTTCAGCTCGTCAAAACGGTTGATACGCGCCTGCTGTTTGGTCGTGCGGGCCTGCGCGCCGGCGTGCATCCAGTCGAGCTCCTGCTTGTACAGCTGCTGCTGCTTGTGGGAGCTGGCGGCGTCGCGCTCATCGGCGGCCGCCTTTTGTTCGACGTACGCCTCGTAGTTGCCGGTGTAGCGGTGCAGCTGGCCGCGGTCGAGCTCCCAAATCGCGTTGGTGACGTGATCAAGAAAATAACGATCATGGGTGACGACCAAAAGCGCGCCCTTGTATTTGGCCAGGTAAGATTCAAGCCAATCAATGGAGTCAAAATCCAGATGGTTGGTCGGCTCGTCCAGCATCAAGAGGTCCGGCGCTTCGATCAGCACCTGAGCCAAGCCGACCCGCTTCTGCTGGCCGCCGGACAGGCTGCCGATGGTCTGGTTCAAATCCGAAATGTGCAGCTGGGTCAGGATCGTTTTAATGTTGGTCTCCGCGTCCCAGGCGTCCAGCTGCGTCATTTTGGCGTCGGCCTTGGTGTAGGCCTCCTGAGTGGCCGCGTCCATGGGCGCCTTGGTGTATTCGGCCAGCGCCTGCTCGTAGGTGCGAATGGCCGCAAACACCGGCGAAGTCCCGCCGTAAATCGCGTCCATGATTTGCTTGTCTGGATCCAGCGCCGGCTTTTGTGCCAGGTAGCTGATGCGGTAATTTTTCGGCGTGGTGATGTCGCCGGCGTCAAACGGATCGGTGCCGGCGATGCCATTCAGCAGGGTCGTTTTGCCAGTGCCGTTGACGCCAATCAGGCCGATGCGGTCGCCTTCGTTAATCAAAAAGTCTAAATCAGTGAACAGTTGCTTATCGCCGTACGCTTTGCGCACGCCTTCCGCAGTCAATGTTTGCATAGTCATCCTCGCTTCTTCTGTCCACCATCATAACATGGAATTTGGAGAGTGAAAATTGCGCCGCTTCGCCTAGAACGCGCAAAAAGGCGGCCGGATTCGCCACCTGGCCGTCAATTAAACGTTTACTCACGACATTATTCCTTTGCCGCTGCCAGCAGCGCCTGCTGGTCATTCGGCAGCTCCCCAAACACGACGGCACGTTCCAGGCGGTTCAGCGTCTGCCCCAGCTGGGGCCCCGGCTTGAAGCCGCTGGCCATCAGCGTTTTACCGTCAATCGCCAGCTCTGCCTTATCGTGAATCGGCAGCGCCGCGTAGGCCGCCTGCGCCTGGGCAACGTCGAAACTCGCATCCAGCGCGCGCCGCGCCGCAAACGCCACCTTGGCGGCTGCTTCACCGGCCTGATACAGCGCCCACGCGTCGGCGTCAGGCAGCTGGGCCAACAGCTGAGCGGCACTGGCGGTCAGGCGGATCAGGTCGTTGGCCTGCTTCCAAGCGCGGAGCAGCTTTTCCGCGTTCAGGCCCGTCAGATGCACGAGCAGGGTCCAGCCGATTGCAGGCGCCGTAAATTGCGGCGCCGTCAAGGCAGCCAGCTGACGCAGCGCCGTGTCCTGACCTTCAAGCTTCGGCGCGTACGCGTACAGCCCGGTGTCAATGAAGGTCGCGAGGCCCGCCTGGCGGTCCCGCCCCAGCAGCAGCTTGGTGAACTCGGTGGCCGTGCGTTCGACGGAAATTTTGCCCAGCAAGGCCGCATTGGTCGTAATCGCACTTTCGGTGGCCGGGTCGATGGCAAAGCCCAGCTGGCTCTGGAAGCGGACAGCCCGCATCATGCGCAGCGCGTCCTCGTGGAAGCGCGCGTGCGGGTCACCGACCGCCCGCAGCACCTTGTGGTCAAGGTCGGCCAGGCCGTCGAACAGATCGATCACGGTCCCGTCGTGGCGCACTGCCAGCGCGTTAACCGTGAAGTCACGGCGCTTGAGGTCCTCTTTTAGGGAACGCACAAAAGTGACATGGTCGGGCCGGCGGAAGTCCTGGTAGCCGGATTCGGTTCGAAACGTGGTCACCTCATAGCCGACGCCGTGGTGCAGCACCATCACCGTGCCGTGCTGGATGCCAGTGTCGACGGTGCGGGGAAAAATCTGCTTGATTTCCTGAGGATAGGCGGAGCTGGCGATGTCGACGTCGTGGATCGGCAGCCCCAGCAAGGCGTCGCGCACACTGCCGCCGACAAAATAGGCCTCAAACCCTGCCGCCTCAATTTTTTTCATGATGGGGATTGCCGCTTGGAAATCCGGATGACTCAAATCGATTTGCATGTCCTCGCTCCTTTTTCTCCCCTCCATCATAGCAAACTCACCGCACCCTGACTAAGGTCTGGTAGTATAAGGGTGATAAGTCCGTTCAAGGAGGGGCCGCGATGACGAAAAAAACACAGCGAATGGTGATGGATCTGGCGCTGATTACACTGGGGTGCGCCTTGTACGGCTTCGGCCTGGTCACCATCAACATCGCCAACCACCTCGCGGAAGGCGGCATCACCGGTATCACGCTGCTGATCCGCTACTGGTGGCACATCGACCCCGCCTACTCCACCCTGGTCCTCAACATCCCGCTGATTATCGTCGGCTATAAATTCCTCGGCAAGCGCGCCTTAGCTTACACGATTTACGGCACGGTGATGCTGTCGGTGTTCCTGTGGGTCTGGCAGCGCGTGCCGGTCAGTTTGGACATTCACCACGACCTGTTCATCGCCGGGGTGATGGCCGGGCTGTTCGGTGGCATCGGCAGCGGCCTGATTTACCGCCGCGGCGGCACCACCGGCGGCTCGGACGTCATCGCGCGGATTTTGGAAAAACAAACCGGCATTCCGATGGGCCGCTCGCTGCTGGGCTTTGACGTGGTCGTCCTGCTGGCCAGCCTGTCCTACCTGAACCTGGAACGCATGATGTACACGCTGCTGGCCAGCTACGTCTTCTCGCGCATCGTCGACTTCGTGCTGGAAGGCGCGTACGCGGCCAAGGGCGTGCTGATTGTCTCCGACTCGTCTGAGGCAATCGCCAACGCCATCATGAATCAGCTGGAGCGGGGCGCGACGTACCTCAAAGCGGAAGGCGGCTTTGCCCGCGACCAAAAGCGCGTCGTCTACGCGGTCGTTGCCACCACTGAAATTGCCGCGGTCAAGCGCATCATCGACGACATTGACCCCAAAGCCTTCATCACGATTTTGGACGTCCATGAGGCGCTGGGCGAAGGCTTCACGTACAAGCGCAAACCCAAGCGGCTGTTTCTCAGCTGAGCATGACAAAAGCCTTCCGCTGCAAGCGGAAGGCTTATTTTAGTCCTGCGTTTCGTCGGTCAGCTCATCGAGCCGATCCTGCATCTCGACGTCATCCGGCACCAACTTCAGGTACCGGGTCAAAGCCGCTTTCAACTCGGCTGTGGCGCCGGTGGACTGGAAGAAGTCGATGATGTCGTGCAGAAAATCCGCGGATCCTTGCAGCGCGTTAAATGCCAGCAGGTAATTCTCCCGGGCCTTAGCGACGTCATCCAACCGGTCGTAGCTTTTCGCCAGATTCCAGTAAATTTGCGGATCGACCTCGTCGGACTTGTCCAGTGCCTCCAAAAAGGCCACGTTGTCTTCGTCTTTGTGCTGGGCCAGCAGCAGGTTGCTCCAGGACAGTGCAACGGCCTGGTTTTCCGGATCAATGGCACGCGCCTTTTTCAGGTAGCTTTCGGCCAGCTCCAGGTTCTCTTCCTTGATCGCCAGGCTGGCCCCCAAGGCGAAAAGCTCGGGGTTGGTGGCGTCCTGCTCGATGCCTTTTTGAACGGTGGTCAGGGCCGCCGCCTCGTCGCCGTTTTTCTGCTGGGCCATGGCCAGCGGCAGGTAGGCGTTAGCAAAGGACGGGTCGCCTTCGATCAGGCCCGTCAGCGTTTCGATCGCGTCTTTGGGTTGATCCAGCTGGCTGTACAAGCTGCCCAGCTGAAGCAGGCTGTCAGGATTCAGTTTCGCGACCCCCACATCTTCGTACACGGCCACTGCGTCCTCATACTGCCCCAGATGGCCCAGCGTGGCCGCGTAACGGGCTTTGATGTCGACATGGGCCAGTGAGTCCACACCGGCGTTGATCAGCTGAGAATACGCGAGCGCGGCCTGATCATCTCGGCCCCAGGCGAAGTACAACTCCCCTAAGGCAAACGTGACCACCGGCTCGTCCGGCACCAGCCGCTGGGCCTCCAGCAGCTTCTGCTCGGCGACTTCATACAGGCCCTGGGTCTGGTAGACGTCCGCTTCGGCCAGCAGCGCCTGCGGGTACGCGTCGGAGTCTGGCGTGACCTTGGCCAGCAGGTTGAGCGCCTCATCAGTGTCGCCATCACCCACGGCAATGTCGGCCAGCGCCGTTTTGATCTCATCTTCATCCGGGTACTTGCCCATCAGCTCTTGGTAAAGCCGCTTGGCCTGCCCGGTGAAGCCTAGCGCGTATAATTCGCCGGCCAGGTTGAACTTGGTTTCGTCGTCGTCGTGCTTTAAGACGGACTGAAACAAGTTGCGCGACTCTTCCATCTTACCCTGCTCGAGGGCTTGGAGCATCTGCTCAGAATAGCTCATAACTACCTCCTGAAAAAACGGGCTCGAACAACTAGTGTTCGAACCCGTTTCGATAAACCTATCATTGCTCCAAGGAGACTACTTAACAGCGTCCTTGAGTGCCTTACCAGGCTTGAATGCAGGTACTTTTGATGCAGGGATCTTGATCTCTGCGCCAGTTTGCGGGTTGCGGCCCTTACGAGCAGCGCGTTCGCGTACTTCGAAGTTACCAAAGCCGATCAGTTGAACCTTCTCGCCTTTAGCCAAGGAAGCCTGGATGGAGCTAAATACTGCATCTACAGCTGCCGTTGCATCCTTCTTTGTCAAGCCGGTTGAAGTTGCAACATTTTCGATCAATTCTGCTTTATTTGCCATGATCTATTCACCTCCGTATAGATTTGGGTCAATCACCCAAATACCCAATCTTGGTTTCCAAGAATGAGGAAACAATGATAAACCGGTATCACCATTTCAATTTTCAAGATAACACACAAACCCCGGCGTAGCAAGGTTTTTTCCCATTATCATCAAAAAAGTAGAAGGGATATGAAAACATATCGCTGAAAAGGAACCAGATACTCTCGGGCTTGGGTAAACCCCGTTATTTCCGCTTTCTGGCGATTAAATGAATCGGCGTGCCCTCAAAATCGAACGTCTTGCGCAACTGGTTAATGAGAAAGCGCTCATAAGAGAAGTGCAGCAGGTCCGGATCGTTGACGAAAACCACGAATGTCGGGGGTTTGACGGCCACCTGCGTCATGTAGTAAATGCGCAGGCGCTTGCCGTTGATTGTCGGCGTCGGCGTGACCGCCAGCGCATCGAGCAAAACGTCGTTGAGTACAGCACTCTGAATGCGGCGATTCTGATTTTCTGAAACCGTCTGGATCATTGCCGGCAGGTTTGTCAGGCGCTGATGCGTCTTTGCTGATACAAAAACGATCGGTGCGTAGTCCAGGTACTGGAATTCGTCTCGCACGTGCTGTTCAAATTCCTGAATCGTGTGGTTATCTTTCTCTTTTAGCGTGTCCCACTTGTTGACCACGATGATGATCCCGCGGCCGGCTTCGTGTGCGTACCCGGCAACCTTTTTATCCTGCTCGCGAATCCCGGTTTCCGCATCCAGCACCACCAACACCACATCGGAGCGGTCGATTGCCCGCAACGCGCGCATGACGGCGTATTTTTCCGTGCTTTCATACACCTTGCCGCGTTTGCGGATCCCGGCGGTGTCGATCATGGTGAACTCCTGGCCGCCGTGCTCGAACTTGGTGTCGATCGCATCACGTGTCGTGCCCTCGATGGGGCTGACAATGACCCGTTCTTCGCCCAGGATGGCATTGACCAGCGAAGACTTGCCGACATTCGGCCGGCCAATGAAGGAAAACTTGATCGAGTCGTCCTCAGTGTCCTGGCCTTCGTCAGGAAACGCGGCAAACACCGCGTCCAGCACGTCGCCCAGGCCAATGCCATGGCTCCCAGACAGCGGGTACGGCTCGCCAAAGCCCAGACTATAAAAGTCGTAAATGTCGTTGCGCCGCTCCGGGTTATCGACCTTGTTAACGGCGAGCACCACCGGCTTGTCTGCCTTGTAGAGGATCTGCGCCACGCGCTCGTCGGCGTCGGTGACGCCGGCTTCGACACTGGTCAGAAACAGGATCACGTCGGCCTCATCGATGGCGATTTCCGCCTGGTCCGAGATCTGCTGCAAAAACGGCTCGTCGCCGATGTCGATCCCGCCGGTGTCGATCAGGGCAAATTGCCTGCCCAGCCATTCGGCCTTGGCGTAGATCCGGTCCCGGGTCACACCTGGGGTGTCTTCGACGATTGAGACACGCTCGCCGATCATGCGGTTAAAAATCGTCGATTTGCCGACATTGGGCCGGCCGACGATTGCTAATGTGGGGAGTACCATAGAATTATCTTCCCTTTCTATAAAACCGGACCCCTTCAGGTAATGGGGCCCTCGCGTTTGGAGGTGCGACCAAGTGCGCACCTCATCTAATCGGGCTACGGCTTGGCAGCTAACGCACGTCACCCTGTAGCTCGCTTTGCTCGTACAGGCTGATCAACGCCTGAGCGCTTAGCTACGCCCAAGGACTCGCCGCCAAAATACGGCGGCAATGCCTTGGGCTATGATCAGACTGTAGCCGTTCATGGCGTACAGTCTGACATGCGTAGCGGCTAATCGTCAGGCTAAGTACGCCAAGCCTGCGCACCTTCGCACCTTACATATAAAAACCGAGGCATCTCTGCCTCGGCCAAAAAGCAATTGCTTACTTGTTGTCTTTGTCGTCCTTCTCATCGTTCGGCGTGCTCAGGTTCTTCAGCGCGTCGCCGAGCAAATCGCCCATTGAGAAGCCTGAATCGTCCTGCTGATATTCAGCCGGAATCTGAGTGTGTTCGCTGCGGCCGCCACGACGGCCACCGCGATCGCCGCCACGACTGTTGCCACCGCGGTTATTGTTGCCGCCGTTGCTGCGTGGGCGATCGTCGCTGCTGCCTTCAGGCGCTTCGGTCAGCGCTTTGATGGACAGCGCCAGACGGTGCTGATCTGGGTCAACAGACAAAACCTTGACCTGAATCTCTTGCCCTTCGCTCAGAACATCCTGAGGCGTTGCAATGTGCTCGTGAGAAATCTGGGAAATGTGAACCAGACCCTCAACGCCAGGGAAGACTTCAACAAATGCGCCGAAGCTGGTCAGGCGCTTAACAGTCCCGGTCAGAACAGAGCCGGCCGGTGCCTTTTCTTCGATGTCATCCCAAGGCTGCGGCAACGTCGCCTTGATGGACAGGCTGATGCGGTTGCGATCAGGATCAACGGCCAAAACCTTGACCTTGATGTCCTGACCAACCTTCAGCACGTCGCTTGGCTTGTCAACGTGATCGAAACTGATTTCGGACACGTGGACCAGACCATCGACGCCGCCAAGGTCAACGAACGCACCAAAGTTGGTGAGCCGGGCAACCTTGCCTTCAACCGTGTCGCCAGGCTGGATCTTCGCAAAGATCTCCTTGCGAGCTTCAGCCTTGCCGGCTTCAACAATCGCACGGTGAGACAAGATCAAGCGGTTTTCGCTTGGCTCGATCTCGATGATCTTGAATTCCAGTTCCTGACCCTTGTACTGAGACAGGTCTTCAACGAAGTGGTCGGAAACCATGCTTGCTGGGACGAACCCACGCACGCCGGCGTTAACGACCAAGCCGCCTTTAACGACGGATGTGACTGGTGCGGTGATGGTCTCACCGGCATCGGCCTTGGCCTGGATGTCTTTCCAAACCTTTTGGGCTTCGAGGCGACGCTTGGAAAGCAGGTACTGACCGTTTTCCTTGTCCTTGCCGATCGTGGAGATCACGACCAGGTCGAGCTTGTCGCCGACTTTAGCAACCGAGTTGATGTCATCGATTGGCTGAGTGGATAACTCTTTAAGAGGAACGACACCCTCAACGCCGGTGCCCTCGATCCCTACAACCAGTTGCTTGTCTTCGACTGCTAATACTTCACCTTTTACGGTGTCGCCGATGTGAACAGTTTCAACGCTCTTCAGCGCGTCCGCCATTGTTTCGGTGTTTTCGCTTGACTCATTCTTTTCACTCATGCCAGAAAATTCCTCCTATACGACTGTCATACTTAATCTATTGTACCCGATACGGGGCAAAATACCAACATTTAGTTTTGCGTTTTTAACCGCTTTTTGTTGACAATGTCAATGATGGTTTGCACCTCGTCATCGATTGTCATGTGGCTGGAATCGATTTCGACGGCATCGGCCGCTTTGCGCAGCGGCGAAACCGCGCGCGTCGAGTCCTTGCGGTCGCGCTCGGCAATCTCTTCTTCCAGCTTGGCAACCGGCGTCATGATGCCCTTTTCCACGTTTTCCTTGTACCGGCGCTGGGCGCGCGTCGCGACCGAGGCGACCATGTAAATTTTCACCTCGGCGTCAGGCAACACGGTCGTGCCGATGTCGCGCCCGTCCATCACAATATCGTGATTGGCTGCAATTTCGCGCTGGCGGCGGACCATTTCCTCGCGCACCTTGGGCAGTGCCGATACCTGGCTGACGTTGTTGGTGGTTTCCTCCTGGCGAATGGCCAAGGTCACGTCCTGGCCAGCCATGAAGACCAGCTGGCCGTCTGGACTGGGCTTGAAAGTGATGTCCAGCCCGCGCAGTGCGGCCATGATCGCGGCCTCATCCCCGTAGTCGATGCCCTTTTGCTTGGCCATGACGGTAGCCGTGCGATACATCGCCCCGGTGTCACAGTAGATGAACCCCAACTTGGTGGCGACTAACTTGGCAATGGTGCTTTTGCCCGACCCCGCCGGGCCGTCAATGGCAATCTGCATACTGAAAACTCCTCCTCGCTGGCTTGGGGCAGCCCCCGCGCCGCTTACTGCAGTCATTATACCCAAAAAAGAGCCGAGGGTTCGCCTCGACTCACTGAATTCTTATTTGATTCGCACTGATTTGCCAGGGGTCAAGGTGCCTTGACCGTTCCACTGGTAGAATTGGCTGAGCGAAATGCCGTGGTTAACCGCGATACGATAAGCGTTATCCCCTTGCTTGACGGTGTAGTAACCCGCCGCCGTGCTAGAGCTGGATGACGCGCTGCTCGAGGAGGCAACGCTGGATGAGCTGCTTGCCGGCGTGCTGCTGGAAGCCGTGCTGCTTGAGCTGGCCGGCTGTGTACTGCTCGATGACTGGCTGCTCGATTTGCTGCTGGAGGCGCGGTGCTTTTTCTTCTTGCTGCTGGTGCTTGAGCTCGACTTCTTACTGCCGCTGGAAACAGCAATTTTATCATTGCTATTATTATTACTGGAGTTGCTGGAAATCGCGTTATAAGCCACCGGCACGATAATGAACAAGGCGATCAGGCCCCATAAGACGTACTGAAGCACCCTGGTACCGCGAGATTTTTTGCGCGTCGCGACTCGGGAAAGGTTGCCCTCGTCATCGCGATCGTCTTCGAACTGCTTATTCCACGGTTGGCTCTTGTCCGCGTCATCAGGCTGTTTGTGATCGGTTTTCTTATTCATTGAAACGGTCCTCCTTGCATACTAGAGCTATTGTATCATATTTAATCACGTCGATTTTTAATTCTGTTTAAAGATACGCGCGAAAATTTGTTGCCAATCCTGGGATTGGCGGGGTTTGACCGCGGCCCCCGGGGCCAGCTGAGCGACCACCACGGCCGTCAGTGCGCCGCAGCAAAAGTCGGTGTGGGCAGCGCCGGTGGAGTCAAAATGCCGCAGCAGCGTGGTCCGCTTGCACTCGCTGGTGGTCGCAAGGGCCGCGATGGCCTCAAAGCTCTTCTGCTTCTCCCCACGCCGCGAAGCCAGCTGGGCTTCCACCTGCGCTTGCGTGAAGCCGGCCTGAATGTAGGCCTCGATCAGGGCCACTTGCGGATCGTCGAAGTCGGTGTAGGCACTGGGGTGTTTGAAAATGGTCTCGATCAGCTGCTGGTCCGGCAGGCTGGCGGCAAACTGGCCAGCACGGTTCAGGTCGTTCGGCTCAAGCAGCACCAGCGTCGCCGACTTTTGCCCGTCGCGGCCGGCGCGGCCGATGCCCTGCGAATAGGCTTCAAGCGATTCCGGCAGGTGCAGGTAAAGCACTAAGCGCACATCGGGCTTATCGATGCCCATGCCAAACGCGCTGGTCGCACAGATCACTGCCAGCTGGTTGGCCATGAACTGCCGCTGGATCCGGTCGCGCTCCAGGGTGGCCAGCCCGGCGTGGTAAAACGCCGCGGCAATGCCTTGCGCCTGCAGCAGCTGAGCATAACGCTCCGCCTCTTTCTTGCGGTCAAAATACAAGATCTTCGGTCCTTGCACCTGCTGGACCACTGCCAGCGCCCGGGCCTGTTTTTGCTTGGGGCCTTCGACCGTTTCAAAGCCCATGAACAAGTTTGGCCGGTCGACCGAGGTGATCAGGCGCTTCGGCTGCGTCAAGTTCAGTCCCTGGATGATGTCTTGCTGCACCTTCAGCGGCGCGGTGGCCGTCAAAGCCAGCGTCGCGCCTGGCTGCAAGGCCCGGCGAAACTGGCCGAGCTGCAAGTAGGCCGGACGAAAATCCGGCCCCCACTGCGAGATGCAGTGGGCCTCGTCCACGACAAACAGGCTGACGGCAAGCCGTCGCAGCTGCGCCAGCACATCGGGGCGCCCCAGCGTCTCGGGCGCCAGGAACACAAATTTTTCGCTGGCCAAATGGTTCAGCACTTGGTTAAAGTCGGCCGGCAGCAGCCGACTGGACAGCGACACCACCCGCTTTTCGCCACTGGCCTGAAGGCGGGCCACCTGGTCCTCCATCAAGGCCAACAGCGGCTCGACCACCACGACCAGCCCGTCGAGCAGACGGCCCGGCAGCTGATAGCACAAGGTCTTCCCGCTGCCGGTGGGCAGCACGCCAAGCACGTCTTCGCCGTTTAAGACCGCCCGAATAATCTCCGCCTGGCCAGGCCGAAAGTCGTTGAAGCCAAACTGAGTGTTTAAGTAGGACTTTAAGTCAGCCACGCGGCCACCTCCCCTGCAGATTCAAGATTTGAAACAGCCGCACATGGAAAAACTCGGCGTCAGGCAGCGCGGCCAGCAACTTCTGATAGTCCTGCTCGTGCGGATCCGCCGCCGCAAACGCGTGAAGCAAGGCGGGCGGATAGAGCGCCTGGATGGGCGGCTGCCAGCCAAAAATCGCGGCCGCCAGCAGGTGCTCGTTGACGGTGCTGGGCTTTAGGTGCAGGGAAAGGCCCACCTGCTCGCGGGTCTGCCCGGCATCAATCAGCTGGCAGGCGCGATAGTTGCTCGGCGACAGCAGGGCCACCCGGCCGCCCCACAGGCTTTGCAGCGCTGGCCAGTCAGTGTGACCAGCGATCAGCGCCACCAGCTGAGCCAAATCGTCGAGGTGCCTGAATTCGCCGGCCAGATTTTCGGCCTGCGCTCCGCCGACAAAATCATGGCCGATCAGATGCTTGGCCAGCCGATTGGCCGAAGCGGCCGGCAGCAGGGCAAAGGCCGCCGTGAGTTCGCCGGCAAAATCGGCGTGCCGCGCCTGGCCGTACCAGCGCCGCACGTACTGCTGGACCGCCCAGTCCCGCACTGCGGGCTGGTAATGGTTGTTGTGGTACGCGGCCTCGGAAACCGCCTGCACGCCCAGCAGCAGGCGCAGCTCAAACTCGCGCACGCCCATCCAAGGCTGAAAATGCGTGGGCAACGCCACCCGCTTGGCCGCCTCCGCCTTGGCCTGCGGCTCCGCCAGCACGAGGCCAGTAGCCGTGTTGGACAAGGCGCCGCTTGCCGTCAGCTGCTTGATCGCCGCTTGAAAATCCTTGCGCGCCAGCGTAGGGTAAAGCTGAAGCCATTGCAGCTGGCCATGCTGGAGCGCGGCAAATAAGACCGACAGCGTCTTTTTGCCGTTCAGCAGCATGTACACCGCGGTTTCGCGCCGCGGCTGGTCATCAAATAATTGCACCACAAAATCTGTTAACATCTTTTCCCTCGGAAGTGAGTCTATGAAACCAGTATACGCGCATGTCGACCGGGCTGCCTGCATTGCTTGCGGGCTCTGCCAAATGCTGGCGCCGCAGCTGTTTGATTACGACAGCGAAGGCATCGCCAGCTACCACCCGGATGGCAACACCGGCACCAAGCCGGTCGACCCGGCCGATTTGATCGATTTGAAAATTGCCTTCCGCCGCTGCCCGACTGGTGCGATACAGCACAGCGAGCAGCCGTTCAACGATAAACAGAAATAGATTTCGCAGTCGGCCAAGTGCCGGCTGTTTTTGTTCTTCAGCAATGACACCTTTTGCCGCTTTTGTTTCATAAAGCTGTTCCGCTAATTGATTCTCGCCTCGTATACTAACGATGAACAAGTAAAGGAGTCGATAAATGATGAAAGTCATCACTGTTGAGGAACATTTTGAATCCGCCAAGGTCACCCAGGCCATGGCCGCCGCTGCCGGTCAGCAAAGCCGGCCAACCGTCAGTCCAGAAATGGCGCATTACATGCAAACGACCCTGCCGACACCGGCCATCATGCAGGACGTGGCCAAGGACCGGCTGGAATTCATGGACCGCTATGACATCGATATGCAGGTCCTCTCGTATGGCAATGCCCAGCCGCAAAACCTCGACCCCAAGGACGCGGTGCCGCTGAGCCAGCTGGCCAATGACGAGCTGGCCAAAGCCATTCAAGTCGCCCCGACGCGTTACGCCGGCTTGGCCGTATTGCCAGTTGGCGATCCGGAAGCAGCCGCCCAGGAACTGCACCGGGCAGTTGAACAGCTCGGCCTTAAAGGCGTCCTGCTCAAAGGCAATTACGCCGGCAAATTCTTTGATGACCCGTTCTTCTTCCCGATTTTTCAGGCGGCCGCCGACCTCAACGTGCCGGTGTACTTCCACCCGTCGTTTGTACCGCCGGTCATCACCCAGCACTACTTTGAAAGCGACCACTGGTCCGAAGTCGTGTCCGGGATCTTCGGCAGTGCCGGTTACGGCTGGCACATGGACGTCGGCATTCAGGTGATGCGCATGATCCTGTCAGGGATTTTTGACAAGCTGCCCAACCTCAAGCTGGTATCCGGTCACTGGGGCGAACTGGTCCCGATGTTCCTGGAACGCCTGGATGACGAGCTGGACCAGTATGCCGGGCTCAAGCGGCACTTCTCCGCTTACTACCGGGACAATGTTTATGTGACGCCAAGCGGCATCCTGAGTCAGCCGCAACTGAACTTCCTGCTGGAAGAAGTGGGCGCTGAGCACATCCTGTACTCGATTGACTACCCATACAAGCAGCCGGAAAGCGCCGCGACCTTCCTGACTGACGCCAAGCTTTCCGTCAGCCAGCGCGAGGCCATTGCGCATCGCAACGCCGAGCGTGTCTTCAACCTGAATTAGCGCATCAAAAAAGTCATCGTCTGCCGGCGATGACTTTTCGTTTACCTCAATTACTGTAAGTGGGTGGCCTGCTGCTGGGCGCGCTGCTTTTCCAACCACGGCATCAAAGCCTTGGCGATGGCGAAGAACACGACCGACACCACCGCGCCTTTAATCAGGTTGAACGGCACGACGCCAATCAGCACGTAGCGGGTCACGGACATCCCCAGCGGGAAGCTCATCACCGCCAGGTACATCGGCATGATGATCACCCAGTTGAGCAGGCTCATGATCACGGTCAAACTCAGCGTGCCAAGCGCCAGGCCAGAGACCTCGCGACCCAGGCCGCTCTTGGGTTTCATGGTCATCACCACCGGCAGCATGAAGCCGACCGAGGCGATGAACGCCGCCAAGTCACCGATCAAATTGACAATGCCGCCGCCGGTGAGCACAAAGTGGAGCAGCGAGCGGACAAACGCGACCATGATGCCGCCGGTTGGGCCGTACAGCAGGCCGCCAAGCAGCACCAGCAAGTCGGACAGGTCCAACTTGAGAAACGGAAACATCGGGAGAATCGGAAACGCCAGGTACATCATTAAGACAAACCCGACCGCCGACAGCAATGCGATCCCGACTAAACGGTGAACTCTAGAACCAGACATGAAATATCCCTCCATGTGGTTGCTTCAGAGAGGCCTGCGCCAAGGCGCGAAAAAAGACCCATTTACCCAGGGGGTAAACAGGCCTTAGCTTGAATGTCGATTCAAAATAAGCCCCATCTTCGTTTATCTAGACTATACTATCGGTCTCGGATTTCCACCAAGTCGGCCGTGCACATGCACGGTTCACGGACTATCACCGCCGGTCGGGAATTTCACCCTGCCCCTGAAGACGAACCAGTATTTAATTTTTAGTACTTACAAATTATAACCACACATGTAAGCGCTTGTCAACCTTTTTGCGCCAGCGCTTCAAGGGCGTGGATCTCCTCGCGCTTCAGGGGCCGGTACTCGCCGGGCTGCAGGCCTTCCAGCGTCAGCGGGCCGTACTGCTCGCGCGCCAGTTTCATGACCGGATAGCCGATCGCCTTGAACATCTTTTTGACCTGGTGGTTGATGCCTTGATGGATGGTCAGCTGGATGATGGCGGTATTTTTCAGCTTGTCTGAGCTGATTTGCTTGAAGCGCGCCGGCGCCAACTTCTTGTGGTCCACTACGAGACCGTCTTTCAGCGGCATCAGCTTGTCACGAGTCGGAATGCCCTGCACTTTAACGACGTACTTCTTCTCCACTTTATAAGACGGGTGCATCAGCATGTTGGCAAAATCGCCGTCGTTGGTCATGATGAGCAGCCCGGACGCGTCCCAGTCGAGCCGGCCGACGGGGTAAATGCGCTCCTTGACGTCCTCAAAAAAGTCCGTGACAGTGCGGCGGCCCTTGTCATCGGTCACGGCCGAGATCACGTCGCGGGGCTTGTAGAACACGAAGTACTGCTTCTGCTCTTCCTGGTTCAGCGGCACCCCGTCAACTTCGATCGCGTCCTGGCTGGTGACTTTGACGCCCATTTGCGTGACGACCTCACCGTTAACGGTGACGTGGCCGCCGGCGATCAGCTCCTCAGCGTGGCGGCGCGATGCCACCCCGGCGTTAGCGATAGCCTTTTGCAGGCGTTCTTCATTGGTTTTACTTGGCATGGTTGGATCCTTCCTCTGACTTCGCGTCAGTGGCCTCAGTTGGTGCAGCTTCTGAATCTGACGGCGCCGACTGGGCGTCATCTGCCGCACTGTCCGGCAAAGTGTTACGAAAATCGGTGAACAAGTCGACCTCAGTCGGGTCGGCCTTGGCCTCATCCAACGGCGGCAGGTCATCTAGGGTGTGCAGGCCGAAGTAGTCCAGGAAAAACGGCGTGGTGGCGTACAAAATCGGCCGCCCTGGCGCGTCCTTGCGCCCGGCCTCCTTGATCAGCTGCCGCGAGGCCAGGGTCGTCAAGGCGCCGGAGCTTTGCACCCCGCGCACGTCGTCGATTTCCAGGCGCGTGATGGGCTGCTGGTAGGCGATGATCGCCAGCACCTCCAGCGCGGCGTTAGACAACCCGGTATGCGGCGGGCCGGCGAAGTACTGCTTCAAGGCGCCTGCGTATTCCGGCTTGGTCAACAGATAATACCGGTCGTCGGCGCTTTGCAGCATCAGCCCGCGACTGATATCGTCTGCCAGCCCCTGCCCAAACGTGGCCAGCTGCTGGCGCATAGCGGCCGGTGAAATGTTGAGCAGCTGGGCAAAATCGCTCAGCGCAACGCCCGCTTCCCCAGCGGTGTACAAAATGGCTTCGATCACAGGCTGCATCAGGCGGCCTCCTTCTTCATCACGGTGATGGGCGCAAACGGCCCGGACTGCTCGCAGATGATCTGATCCGCCTTCATCAGCGTCAAAATCGCCAAAAAGGTGGTGACCACGCCATCCACCGTATTGACCGCGACCAGCGCGTCAAAGCGGCAGCTGCCGACTTCCTCGATTTGTTTGAGCACCTCGGCAATGCGCTTTTCCACCGAAATCGGCTCCGCTTCGATGTGCGCAATCGTCGTTTTAGTTGCCAGCTGCCGCGCGACCACCGCCGCCATTGCGCGGCTGATGTCGTTCAGCTTGACCGAGCCCGGCCGCATCGGCACCTGAACGTCGGCGCCGGGCAGGGACTCAGGCTTGGCATAGGACTGAGAGCGCGCCGTTTCCCGCTCCCGCAGCTGTTCGGCCGCCTCTTGGTAGACCTGGTAGGTCAACAGCTGGGCGACCAGTCCCGCGCGGGGATCTTCGTACTCGGCGTCCTCGTCCTCAGGATCCGGTTCGGGCTGAGGCAGCAGCATTTTGCTTTTCATCGCCATGAGACTGGCGGCCATAACAAAATAATCACCAGCCACGTCCAGCCGGGCTGTCTGCATGTCATGCAGGTAAGCCAGGTATTGGCTAGTGATCTCTGCGATCGGAATATCGTAAATATCGACTTCATTGGTCCGAATCAGGTGCCAAAGCAGGTCAAGCGGCCCAGAAAAGTCATTCAGCACCAACGTCAGTGCCATCGTGATCCTCTTTTCTATGCTTCGAAAACGCGGCGATCAGGCTGGCGTTGTCCATCGTGCCCATCAGTTTCTTATCCGGGTACTCGGCACACAAATCGCGCAGCACCGCAAACCGCGTCTCGTCGGAGCGCACTGCCGGCGAAAGCGACAGATGCCGCAGCATCACGTAGTCTTCGCCCAGCTCCACGCCGACGACCCCTTCGAAGTCCTCCCCAGGAGCTTCGCGGTACAGGTACAGCACATGCGAATTGTCCGCCGTGTACAGCGTCAGTTCGGTTCTGAGATGATCAATGTCCTTCAGGTCGGGAATGAACGACAAAAAGCCCATCGCGATCTTGGCATAATCATTCTTATACTTGGTTAGCATGATTGCCTCCACAGATTAACTACACTCTAGGATACTTTACCATATCTTAAGAGGGCGAACAAATTCCCCGTCGAGGCGGGTTTGTACTCACCCGCGCGGATGGGTCTGATGGTACACGGTCATGATTTTCTTGTTGGACAGGTGCGTGTAGATCTGGGTCGTGGAGATGTCGGCATGGCCAAGAAGCTCCTGCACCACCCGCAGGTCCGCGCCGTTTTCCAGCAAGTTCGTGGCAAAACTGTGGCGCAGTGTGTGCGGCGTGACGTCCTTTTGGATACCGAGGTCGGCAATGTAGGCCTTGAGGTTCTTCCAGATGCCCTGCCTCGTCAGCTGATGGCCGTGAAAATTGACGAACACGACGCTGGGCTTGCCGCTTTTGATCAGGCGCGGCCGGCTGTCATGCAGGTACTGATTGACCCAGTCGACGGCCTGCGGCGACACCGGCACAATGCGCTGCTTGTCGCCCTTCCCGGTGACTTCCAGCAGGTTCAAACTCAGGTGCAGCTGGTCCAGCCGCAAGTTGACCACCTCGGAGACCCGCAGCCCGGTCGCGTACATCAGCTCAAAAATCGCCCGGTCGCGCAGCCCCAGTGGCTTGTTGACGTCGGGCGCGGCCATCAGCGCGTCGATCTCCGGCCCGTTCAGCGTCGCCGGCAGGTGCTTGGCGGGCTTGGGTGAGTCGACCAGCGCCATCGGATCGACCTTCACGCGCTCTTCGCGCAGGAGGTACCGGTAAAACTTGCGCATGGCCGAAATCATCCGACTCTGCGACGTCGCGGCCTTGACCTGCGCCTGCGTCGCCAGGAAGGCCTGAATCGAAGCGAGGTCTTCCGGAAAACTTGGCAACTTTTGCTGGTTGACCCAGGCGGTGAATTCGACCAGGTCCTGACGGTAGCTGGCCTGCGTCGTTTTGGCTAAACCGCGCTCGATGTCCAGGTAGTGTACAAAATCCCCGATCAGATCGGCGCGCGCTTGTTCACTTTTGGTCGGCACGACGGGTCACTCCATTTTCTTCAACAATCAGGCGCGCCTTCAGCAGGTGCCCCAAGGCGCGCTTGAAGGCGCCCTTGCTGATACCAAACGTCATCTTGATGGCGTCCGGATCACTTTTATCGGTGTACGGGATTGACTTGCTCGGGTCGTGGTCGATGAAGGCCAGGATCATCGCGGCATCGTCGCCAATCTCCTCGTAAGCGCGCGGGCGCAGCGACAGGTTCAAGGTCCCATCGTCGCGCACGCCGATCACGCGGCCGTGCACGACCTCGCCGAGCCGCGGCTCCTGCTCGCGCTCGCTGGGGTGAATGAAGCCCAGATAATAGTCATCGGTGATGACATGGGTCCCAGACAGGCGCAGCGCGTACACCGTGGCGGTGACGTCCTCGTTCATCATTGCGGGCTTGGCCTGGTTGGCCACGGCCTGGAACATGTTCATGTCCGCCAGCTTGGCCCAGAGCCGGTGCTCCTTGTCGATGTGCATCGACACCATCAGGCGATCGCCCTTGGCCGGCCACAGTTTGCGCAGCTCTGGCAGGTCGTCCAACGACAGGACCAGGTCCTTGTCAGGCAGACCGATATCGATGAACACCCCCAGATCCTTGCGCACGTCAACGACTGTGCCAAAGGCGTAACGGTCGTAACCCACCTCGGGCAGCTTGGTCGTAAAGCGGTCCGCACCGCTTTTATTTTCGTACGCGAAACCGTGCAGTTCGTCGCCCACGGCAGGCTGCGTTTCAAACTCGGCAGCATCAACGCTCATCGTCACGCCTTGGTACTGCACAAACACCTGGGTCTCATTAAGGTCTGAAACCGTCGCGTCAATAATTTGCCCGTTAAAATTCATCATTTTCTCCTTTAATGCGTTGGCATCAAGTTAAACACGCTGAGGATCACGTACGTCATCCCGCTGGCAATCACCGGCCCGGCCGCGATGCCCTTGAGGAACACCACGCCCAGGATTGTCCCAAACACCAGCGCGACCGTCATTTCGGGATTGCCGGCAAGCAGGCCGACCCCTTTTGACGACAGCACCGCGACCAGAATGCCCATCGCGATGGCGATCCAGCCCGCCGGCGTCTTCATCACGTTCACCAAATCTTGGACCGTGATCTCACCGGTCGCGATCGGCACCATGATGGCCGCCGAAATGATCGTGACGCCCCAGTTGATGCCTTGGGCCTGCATCAGCTTCAGCAGCGGATGCAGCACCGGCACCAGCTTGAGCAGCATCACGAACCCGACGCCGATCATCAGGGCCTTGTTTTTCGACAGGGCGGCGATGCCGAACACCGCGCCAAGGAATAACCAGCTTTCCATGTCTACCTCCGAGGGTACAGTCTAGCTAACACTTTACACGCTTCGGCCAATATTGTCACTAGTTTACATAACGATAACGAGAAAATAATGGCGACCCTTGACCGCGATCAAATTTGGTCAAAAAAGGCTGCTGAATCGCTTCAGCAGCCTCACGCGCTATTTAACCCTGCCGGATCGCTCGCGCCACCATTGAATTAACGCAGCGGCCCCGATCAAGATGAAACACCAGGGCACCAGCGCGGCGACAGCAGCGCGCGTCAGCTGTCCCCGGACGACCAGCGGCTCCCCGTAATGCAGCGTCATCTTCCACCAATAGTCTTGACCCGTGATCAAGAGCTCAATGATGCCGATGCCGCCCAGCAGCAGCAAAATGCGAGTGCTCTCACTAGGCTTCAAATACGCGCCGGTGAAGATGTCGTAGATGATCACTGCCACCATGGTCAGAAAAAAGACCAGCAGAGTCAAAGTGCCCTGATCAGCCACGACTGGATGCCCGACTAACGCGGAGGCCGCGCCATTTAGGCCAAGCAGTCCGAGCAGCAGCCAAAAGCCGCCGGTGAATCCACGCAACCGAAGCAGGTGTTGTCTCTCATCAAACATCAGCTTGACCTCCCGATTAATGCGTCAGTCTTCCCAGAACAAGTCGTCCAGCGTTTTGCCCAACGCCTTGCAGATCCGCAGGCAAAGCTGAATGGTGGGATTGTAGTCCCCTTTTTCAATGGCCCCAATGGTTTGCCGCGTCACGCCGATCCGTTGAGCCAGCTCGGCCTGCGTCAGATCACGGGCAGTGCGCGCGGCGCGCATGCGTTCATTTTTCATCCATTATCCCTCGTCATCAGTATACGACCTGATCAAGCAGATGCCAAATATATATTACATTAGCGGTTCGCAATCGCCACTGCGACGTCTATGAAATTAAAAAATAGGGGGAACTCTGCTGGAGGTAAAAAAGTTAATTATCAAGGGAACGTTACTCTAAGAGCAATTCACACTTATTGACATTCACCTACTTAGGCGTACATTTGTTGTGTAATCGGTTACATACCCCGCGCAAAACCACCAGATTATTCATCTGAAGGGGAACGTTCTTCTCGAAGGAGATAAGTTTCACTCTTCCAACGTTAATTCTCACAATGACGCTTGCAATGCCAGGCTTCATCGTTAAAGCAACAAAGCTGAACGACAACTCTGCCTCAATTTTCAAGTCAAGTGCAACGATGATAACGAATTCTTGATAGTGGTCTAGGCTGTTACGCCATGCATCGGTA